>JBMFOM010000027.1:0-19529 GCA_049969615.1 Caldifarciminota bacterium | reverse complement strand
CTCCAGAGGGGCTACATACCCTCAGAGACCTGACCCGATTGCGAGGCCCTTGTGCCACGGCCGCGCCTTCAATCCGTGGAGGGCTGAGATGGGTCAGGTGAGGTTTCAACCCTTATGATCTTTTTCTCAAATGGTCTTAGAATGCTCGTGACCCTTGTCATAACTCTCAGAAAGATCACTTTTGCTCTAAAACCGCCAAACCCTTGCCCCAACTTGGGTAGGGCCAAGAGAGCACAGCCGGGGAAGGAATTAAGCGTGATACTTAGTTTGATTCTACACAGGAAAAGGGTTATAATATGATCCCTATGGAAAAAACTCTCCAGAAGAAAAAGGGATACGATCTGGATAGCCTCTTTAACCCGAAGGCTGTCGCTGTTATAGGAGCTTCACGCAAAGAAGGCTCAATTGGCTACATGGTGGTCAAGGGCCTGAAGGAAGGGGGGTTTGAGGGAAAGATATATCCCATCAATCCTAGTGCGGACGAGATACTCGGAATAAAGTGCTACCCCTCCATCCTTGATGTGCCCGGCGAGGTTTCTTTTGCGGTTATAGCTGTCCCGCAAAAGCTGGTCCTTGATGTGGTTGAACAATGCGGAAAGAAGGGCATGGGAGGTGTGACCGTTATATCGTCGGGATTCGCTGAGGTGGGGAACATAGAGGCAGAGAAGAAGCTCCGCGAGATCTGCGACAAATATAACATGTGGTTGGTGGGGCCGAACATAATCGGCACCATCTCCAACCCATCAAAATGCAATGCCTCTTTCTCGCCGCACCTGCCCTATCCGGGCAAGATAGCCTTCATTTCCCAATCAGGCGCCTTGCTCATAGGTCTCATCGGTCAGACCGTCCTGAAGAAGATAGGCATGTCACATGTCATATCAAACGGAAACATGGCAGGGCTTGATTTTGCTGATTTCGTTGAGGCCCTGGACAAGGACGAGAACACAAAGGTAATATGTCTATACATAGAGGGCTTCAAGGATGGCAGAAAGTTCCTTGAAGCAGCCAAAAGATGCTCCAAGCCAATCGTCGCCCTCAAGGCCGGAGTCTCCAAGAGGGGAGAGGTTGCCACCAGGAGCCACACCGGTTCTCTCGCGGGCAGTCCAAAGGTCTATAAGAGCCTGTTCAGGCAGGTCGGAGTCCTTCAGGCTTTCACGGTTCCGGGTCTCTTTCACAGGGCAGAGGCGCTCGCGCACCTGAGTCCGCTGAAGGGTGATAACCTGCTCATCATCACCAACGGAGGCGGAATAGGCGTTCTGGGCACCGACGCGGCAGAGTATTACGGGGTTCCGCTCCAGGAGCCACCGAAGGACCTTCAGGATGCAATGCGCAAGTGGATGCCCGAATTCGGTTCGCCCAGGAACCCGGTTGACATAACCGGAATGGGTGACAGATATAACTACTCCGGCGCGCTTCGTGATGCCCTCACTCATCCCTGGACACACGGTGTTGTCGTCCTATACTGTGAGACCGCGCAGACTGATCCCATGGACATAGCTCATGGCATCTATGAGGTAATCCAGGAGACGAAAACGGACAAGCCTGTCGTGGTTGCTTATGTGGGCGGTGAAAGAAGCGAGGCCGCGGGCGAATGGCTTGTTCAGCATGGAATACCTTTCTACGATGACCCTGAGTTCACCATGAGCTCAATGGGAACCCTTCGGGAATGGGGCAGATACCTTGAGCGGTCGCAAACCAATGGAGATTTTGAGCCATTTGAGGTTGACAGGGAACGCGTCAGGGAGATCTTCAACCTGGTGAAGTCCGAGGGCAGGCTCACGCTAACCGAATATGAGGCGGGAATGGTTTTTAAGTCATATGGCCTCCCTTATATCAAAAGCGTCGTAGTCCAGAATGAACACGAGGCAGTTGGCGCGGCCAGGGCCATGGGTTTTCCCCTCGCGCTCAAGATACTCTCTCCGGACATCCTCCACAAGACAGAGGCAAAGGGCGTTGTCTTGAACATATCCTCGGAAGACGGGATCCGGGTCGCTTTTGACGCTATAATACACAACGCTAGGGCATACAAGCCCGATGCCAATATCCATGGCATCCTCATCCAAAAAATGGCCAGGCCGGGCGCTACCGAAGTCATAATGGGCGCGTCAAAGGACCCCCAGTTTGGGCCTGTGGTCATGTTCGGACTAGGAGGCGTTTTCGTTGAGGTCCTCAAGGACATAACCTTCCGTGCCGCGCCTATATGCCCCGTTGAGGCCATGGAGATGATAAAGGAAATAAAATCATATCAAATCATCAAGGGCTACCGCGGCAAAAAACCCAAGGATGCGGAGTATCTGGCGGAAACAATCTCAAGATTATCCCAGCTCATAACAGACTTTCCGGAGATAAAGGAGATAGACGCGAACCCCGCTATGCTCTACGAGGACGACCTTGATATAGTTGATGCCCTGATAACCCTGGAGGGTTGAACGATTCCCACTACCCGTATTCGGGCAGGCAGTTGACGGGATAAACTTGGCCTATCCGGTCCGGGAACATTCCTTGACTTTCAGGGTCAAATAAAACTTGCGTGTGGCCGATAAAAGCCTTATACTTTTCCCACTGCACTGAAAACCTGGGGCAAAAGGACCCCACATAAATGGAAAAGGTCTCAGAAGAAGAAAGGGACAAGCCCCCCTCGCAATGGGGGGCCGCAGTGTTGGAAGTGGCCCCGGAGCCACAAACCGAAAGGGCTGACTGGGACAGCTGGCAGTGGCAATTGTCCCACGCGGTCCGAAAATCCGAAGACCTCCAGAAATATCTCGTACTGTCACCCGAGGAATCCGCAGCGATAAAAGCCGTGGAGGCCATTTATCCAATAATGGCCACGCCATACTACCTCTCACTCATAGATCCACATGATCCAAACGATCCCATAAGAAAACAGGTTATACCATCCCCCCAGGAGTTGGGTCAGCATGGCCAAGAGGACCCCTTGGATGAAGAGGCTGATAGTCCAGTCCCTGGCCTAACGCACCGTTATCCTGATAGGGTCTTGGTCGTTGTTACGAACTTCTGCCCGGTTTGGTGCAGGCATTGTACCCGGAAGCGCCTCTGGAAACGCCATGCTTGCAAAAGGGCCTATACCCTCCGGAATCTGCCCGATATGCTGGATTACATAAGGGCGCATTCAGAGATCAGGGATGTTATCCTCTCTGGAGGAGACCCTCTGACCCTACCGACCATGACCCTGGATAGGATCCTGTCCCAGCTGAGGAGCATACCCCATGTGGAGATAATCCGCATAGGCTCAAGGGTTCCTGTGACGCTCCCGCAGAGGCTGTGGGACGATCAGCTCCTCTATGTCCTTGATAAGCATGGTCCCATATGGGTCAACACCCACTTCAACCACCCTAAGGAGATAACCCCTGAAGCTGCAAGGGCCGTTGATAACCTCCTGAGGGCAGGTGTCCCAGTTAACAACCAGTCTGTTTTGCTGGCTGGCGTTAACGACGATCTGAGGACAATGAGGGAGCTGGTGACAGGCCTCCTAAGGATCAAGGTGAGGCCATACTACCTGTATCACTGTGATCCTGTTCAGGGCGCAATGCACTTCAGGACATCCCTTGAGAAGGGCCTTGAGATAATGGAAGGACTTAGAGGGGCTATCTCTGGACTTGGTGTCCCAACCTATGTGGTGGATGCACCTGGTGGAGCTGGCAAGATACCAGTGATGCCTAACTACATGGTCTCATGGGGAGAGGATGGCGTAATACTCAGGAACTACGAGGGAATTCTGGTGAAATACAACCCAAAGGGTAACGGGATGACGAGCAAAGCTAAACCAACTAGCGTCTCAGAGCTCATCTCTGGAGGCGGTACCCTCGTGCCCGAAGGGAATCCACGTATGAAGAGAAGGAGTGGCAAGGAGGCCTATTAAATAGCCCCTCCCTCAACAAAACCCAAAGGATGTGAATATGATCCTGGGTTTGTTTAACGAATCAAAGAGAAACGAGGAACCGATATGAGGATAGGTATATCCTATGATCTTTTTGACCCCTCGCTAGCCGAGAATGGCCCCCCTGATCTATACGAGGAATGGGACCAGGAGGTCACCATAAAGGCCATAGCCAGCGCGATTGAACAGCTTGGCCACGAACCGCTTCTCCTTGGTGGAGGAAGGGGATTCCTGGAAAGGGTGTTATCCGACCCGCCGGATCTGGTCTTCAACATAGCCGAAGGCTACGGGACGCGTTCCCGCGAAGCCCACATACCCGCGATCCTTGAATTTCTGGGAATTCCTTATACTGGTTCCGATCCCCTTACCCTTGCCCTCACCCTGGATAAGGAGATGACCAAGATAGTTGCGGCGTCCGCGGGAGTCAGGGTCCCGGCCTCAAAAACAGCCGAGAGTATCGCTGAGCTTGAGACAATAGACTTTCCCCTCCCCGCTATACTGAAGCTCAGGTGGGAGGGCAGTTCCATGGGCCTCAGGCGCAACTCAAAGGTGAAGACAAAGGAGGAAATGCTCTCGGTTGGCCGGTGGCTCCTTGAGACCTATAACAGGCCCATAATGATTGAGGAGTTCATTCCGGGAAAGGAGATAACCGTCGCGGTTGTTGGCAACGGTAGGGACGCGAGGATCTACGCGAGCCTTCTGATTGAGCATATCTCGTCCCCCCCTGAGAATTTCGTTTATTCCATTGAGGTCAAGCACAACTGGCGCGATGAGATAAGATACACAGCCAACCCAGCCATGGATGAGGCCGCGATGAAGGAGCTGGAATCTTCAGCGCTGGCCGCTTATAGCGTTCTCGGTTGCAGGGATGTCTCTAGACTTGATTTCAGGTTTGGTTCAGATGGGCACCCCTATTTTATTGAGGTGAACCCGCTTCCAGGCCTTAACCCGACCCATTCTGATCTCTGGATAATGACGGATCAGCTGGGCATTCCATATCATAAGCTTATCGGAGATATCCTCGGCGCGGCCCTGAAGAGGCTGGGGATAGCTTGATGAAATCACAGAGCATTTCCTCAGGGCGCCGAAGGCTCTGCTTGAGCCAGCTTTTTCCCCATTCACACTGAAAAACGGCCCTGCCCGGAGCTCTTGCTCCGGGCAGGGGTTAGAGCACCTCCCGACTACCTTATTACCGATACTCTGCCTCCGGTCTGAAGAATCCGCCACAGATAGACTCCCTCCGGTAGATCAGGCAACTTCACAGTGGTGGTTTTGCCTTCCGGCGAAAGGCCCAGGGAAGCGACGAGTCTCCCGTCAACCGAGTATAACCGGAGACGGGTTTCTCCGTGCAAATCCCCATCTATTCTCAGGGCACGCTCTGCTGGAACGAAAAAGACCCTGATCTCCTGGGCATGGCCATCCTCCTCCTCGGCGCCCATATAAACTGGCGCCATTGGCCTTACAAAATAAACATCACCTGAGAGAGAGATGCAAGGGGTATTCCATACCACCACTGGCATGGTGCCTCCGGATTCGGAGCGCGATGACAGGGACAGACAGCCCCTGACAGGCTCCACTCCGTAAAGGGACTCGTTGGAAATGACGAGGGAGTCAAGAGATGAACCGTTCGGTAAGCGCCAGTTAGATCTTTCGGCTATGTCCCCAACGGGGCACATGAGAAACTTTATGTTTCCAAGACCGTCGTTTTCTCTGTCGTAGTATTCAATGAAGTAAAAGACAGCAGAGGCTCCGGCGTCAAACTGGACGCCATCAGACGAGACCCTGGGTAGCCTGCTGTCCTGGTTATCGGTATCCATCCAGTAACCGCCCCAGGTTGAACCCAGATCTGTCGTGTAGAAGGCATAGACATCGTGATCCGATTTTCCATATTTGAGGGCCGCGAACGCCACGGCCTGGTTACGGCCTTGCGCTCCCGCGATCGCAACCTCCACGACCGGATAGGGCGCGTCTGCGTAGACCGCGTTCCACGACTGGCCTCTGTCCTGGGTTGTCAATATGTGAATCCTCTTTGCCTCATCGGGCAATGAGTTGTCCGGATTAGAGGTGCAGATCAGATATGTTGCTCTGTCTGTTGACCATATCTCCCCGCTTCCAATGTAGCGCCTTGTCCCGCCGAGGGTAAGGACCTTTGACCATGAGCCATAACGGGAACCTCTGAAGACCCAGAGATACTGAGCGCCGGTGAGGGAGCTGACCGCCCTCACGAGAACAAAGGCCGTGTTATCCGGCCCGTGGCCCCGTTCCACGGAAAGGCTTGCCTCTGAAAGGTTGAAGGTAGCGGGGTTGGCCACCCAAACGCTCCGGAATGTCTCTGAAGGCCTGTCCGAAGCAAAGGAGGCTATCTCAAGGCCGGTGTGGCCTGTGCCGTTGTTGTCCTTCCAGAAGGAGCTAAAAGCGAGATAGACGATGTTGGGTGAGGGGCCGGGATCAACGAAGATCGCGGGCGGACCAACCGGGCCATCGTAGGAATTATAGATTCCAAGGACATGGTTCCAAGTGAAACCCTTATCAGTGGAGCGAAAAACCCCTATGTGGGGGTGGGGATATTCGCCCACCAGGACGGTAGCCCAGATGTTGCCGGTTGCATCCACAGCGACAGAGGGGAACCTTTCGTTTTCGGCGGTTCCGCAGACTAAGCTCGGAGGTATCCAGCCCCCACCGTCGTAAAACGGCAGAACACCCGACTCTGATTGGGCTTGTTCAAGCGCAAATGACGGCACGAGGCCATAAACGGCCTCATCGTTAACCTCGGTAAGGCCTATTTTTTCAGAGCAGAGAAAAATGGCCGGACAATTTTTCCCTAATATTGAGGCCCCGCTTCCCCTAATTTCTGAGACGCTATCCGTGGCCCCTGCTGGTTGAGCTGATAAGAGCGAAAGCCCTATCTCGACAAACAACAACCCCATTAAATTTAACCTCCTTGTTTCTCATTTTGTGGCGCACATTCATATGATAATGGAAAACGCGTGGATTGTCAAGGGCCAAACCAGTAGGCTATTACTGCTTTATCAGGGGTCTCGCCATGTCTTTCGGGCGCTGGTCAAATATCCGACAAATCCTCCTCACGCGTCCATATGCACGAACGCGCGCGATACCCCTTCGGTTGATTCAACCCTCTTTTGGACTGCGGCACCTATGTCATGCGCATCGCGGACGCTTATGTCTGGCGAGACAGTGATTATAACCTCAACATGCAGTTCCGCACCGACATAATGGGCCCTTATCTCTGTGACGCCAACTACTCCGGGGGTGTCCCCCGCCAGTCTCTTTATTTCCTGGATGGTATCATGGCCCGGGGCCTTTCCCATGAGATATGAGAGGTTTTCCCTTATCACGGAGAAGGCGGACAGGAAAACCCATATTCCAACCGCTATCCCCGCGATGGCATCCCATATTCCGGAAAGCAGGAGGCCCATCAGCGCGACCCCAGAAGCCCCTATATCGGCGAAAGCGTCCAGCGCGGTGGATTTCAGGATCGGACTCCTCATCTTTCTTGCCTGGACAAAGAAAAGCGGTCCCAGGAGGATCTTTAGCGCCATGGATGCGCCGAGGACAATAATGCCCAGAAGGGTAACATTTGGCCTGTGGCCGGACATTATTCCCTCAACCGATCCCCTCACTATTTCCAACGCGACCATGGAGACGAATATGGCGACAACTATGGCGCCGAGGGGTTCTGCCCTGCCGTGGCCAAAAGGGTGATCGCTATCTGCCCTTTTCCTTGACCAGAAAGCGACCAGAACGAGTATCGTGTATAGCAGGATGTCAGTTCCGGAGTTGACCGCGTCAGATAGGATTCCGAGGCTATGAGTCCCAAACCAGGCCACGGCCTTCAGGACAAACAGGAGCGCGTTGGCTATCACGCCGAGAATTACTATCTTGCCAACCTTCCTTTCATCTGCCATATTCGGCCAGCGCAAATGCCTCGGCCCTGTTGGGGGAGGGTTCAAAGCCAAGTAGTTTCTTTAACCTAAACCCGGCCCTGATAAGGTTCCCGTGCGAGGAAACAAGAGCCTTCATGTCCTTCCCAAACAGTATGACCTGTTCCGCGCTCCGCATATCCCTCGCGCTCTCCAGGAAGACAGGCCCTCGCTCCGCGTTCACCAGAAAGACACTAACCCCCTGTTTATCAACGTCTCTCAGGTTATCAAGGCTCACGGAGACCTTTCCAGAGACATTGACCTCAGCGGACGCGACCATGTCGGCTAGAAGCTCCGGCCTATTATCAAAAGCCATGACCCTCCTCGCCTTGGAGGAAAGCCCCAGGCCCAGAAAATATCCGGCTCCTGCCTCAACCACGCTCGCGTCAGGCAGTATGATGCGGTCCACGGCCTCCACGAGGGCCTGGTGCAGGAAGGGGTTCTCCGGCCATGGGCCGCCCGGGGTCATCCTGTAAATGGCGCCGCCTATCCTCTGGAATATGTGGTGTTCCCCAAAAAGCCCCCAGACCATTTCTCCGCATTCCTCCGCGACTCCGGTTATATCAGACGAGAGCCGGGACAACCTCTCGCCCAGGAGCCGGGACCTGACCGGAAGCCTGGTTATCAGCGAGACCACTAGGTTCTGCGGTTCAGGCGAGCCGTAGAACGCTATTCCGGTTATCTTTCCCCTTTCAACCTTCTTATCGTAAAAGCTCACGCCCTCCTCCTTAAAAAACCGCTTTACCCTCTCAAGGAGCGCACGTTGATCCCGTGGCAAATGCGGGCAATCCCACAGGTCAAAGACCTGGCCCCTCGCGACTGGCCACCCAACATACACCATGTCCTTGACCTTTTTCGCGGCGAACCGCGGCCTCGCGAGCCACCCTTCCTCCGGCCCCTGCCACACGGAGGAGGGTTCAGTCCCAAAGATGGCGGATATGGCTTCTGAGATGAGCTTGGCCTGACCCTCCCGATTTACCTTTTGCAAAGCACAACCAGGGCATATTTCCGCGAGCCTGCAAGGCGCGGTTCGCTCAAAATCCTGAGCTGAAAAGCTCCGCAAGCGCTTGGTCAAAGAGATTGGCAAAGGCTTTTCGTATCCCATCTTCCTCAGTCTCCGAGCCGACAGTGTATATTGCCCAGCCCTCATATGCTTTTGGCCCCAGGTAGTATTTCTGGTTCGCCACATCGTAGAACGATACCTTCGCCCTTATGGTCACCCTGTAAGTAAGTATCTTTCCCGACGCATCGTATTCCTCCGGGTCTTTTTTGAACGAGCTAACCTCACCTTCGGCTATGAGCGCGGCCTCGTTTTCCCCGACCAGCTCCAGCCTCCCGTCCTTGCGTATCCTCTCGCCAAAGACATCCGTCGCGGTTGTCTGCAAACCCTGCCTGGCCGTGTTGTTCGTGAAGAGCTTCACATGGGTCTTGCGCAGTTCTTTTGGAAAGAAGCCGGAGAACGAATACACGCATCCACAGAGGGCTATTAAGCCCAATATAAAAACCTCGCGCACACTCAAAATATAAGGCCGGAGGTTGAGAGCACGCAACGCGTGGTCATTTCTGCCCAGAACGTTTCTCTGAGGCCAACCTCTCCTCGGCTATCCTGCAATAATTCTCGGAGATGTCTATGCCAATGTAGCGCCTTCCGGTTCTTGTCGCTACCAGAGCGGTTGTTCCGGTCCCAACGAAGGGGTCCAGAACAACATCCCCTCTGTATGAGAAAAGCAGAAGCAATCGCCTGACCAGCTCCTCCGGGAAGACAGCGGGATGGCCCATCTTCGCCATCTTCGTCTCAGGCGCTATCTCCCACCTTCCATAGACCCACTTCTTGAACTCCTCACCCGTTATGTCAATGTCCTCCCGCCTGCCTTCCTTTCTGTGCGTGCCTTTAGCAAACACCTCCACAAACTCCCAGGTGTATTTTAGGTATGGCATGGATGGCGAACGCCAGGAACCCCAAGCGGTGTATTTGGCGTTGTAGTTGTGCTTCTCCCAGAGTATCTCCGCTTTCCAGAGGAGGCCAAGGTTCATGAGTTGCAAGGATATTATGTGGTGCGTCGGAACATAGTCAGAGAACAGGGGCTGAACATTCACCGCTATCCTGCCGCCGTGAACCAGGACGCGCTCGCACTCGGCCCATATCCGGCCGAGCTTCGCGAAGTAATCCTCCCAGCGCTTTGTGTCCTCATCGGATTCGTAGTCAAGGCCGAACTGATAAGGGGGAGAGGTTACGATGATGTCCACGCTCTCGGACGGAATCTGCTTGAGGACATCCTCCGCATCGCCAGCGATTATCCTGTCAATGAAACACGAGATATCCAGGCGCGCGCTCGCCTCACCGGGCGAGGGGTTTCTGCCGGCCAGGGTTGAGATCACCCGTTTTTTCTCCCTATCGTCAAATAGTCCCGCCATAAAACCCTGTCCGCCCCTCAAGGCCTTCTTGAGAGCTTTGTCCCTTACTTTGGGAACCCTTTTTGATCTCATCGCGGGATAGAAATTTTAACACAAGGTTTAGGGCTACGGCCACTGGTGTCCCCGGCCTCAAATTTCTGGCCCACGGAACCTTGAACCTATTGGTTGACAGGCTTTAATGGCGAGCGTCGCCGATTATCTAACCGCTACCTTTCCAGCCTCGCGCCCCGCTTTCCAGAGATAAACGCCTGGGTCAAGCTCTATCCTGTTCTGGCCCTTTTGGAGTTGCCCGGAGAAGGCCAACCTGCCGTCAGCCTCGTATATCCTAATGTCCGTGTCCTCAGGGGAGAGGAAGGAGATTCCCCCGGGGAATGGACTGCAAGTTATCCAGGAAGCGGGTCCACTTGGGTGCTCGTTTTCGGCCTCATAAAGGGGTTCGCATATCGGCGCTACTGAGACTCCCGGGTCAGCCCGGTCATAGCTCAGGGTGTTGACGGTGTGGGGCCAATCAGAGAGCGATGAGAGGGTATATGTTGAGAGCGAGGGATAGGTCGGAGCAGGCGAACAATCGCTCACGCACGCGCCGGGGAAAGTTCCATCAGGCTTCAGGATGAGGAGCGCGAAGTCATATCCGCCTGCCCCATAGCTCATGGTCATTCCGCTTATGGCGAAGCGCCCGTCCGGTTTCTGGATCGCGCATGTGGCTATGTCATAACCGCTGGCCCCGAAGGTCCTCGCCCACTCAAGCGCGCCCGCCGAGGAGAATTTCATCGGCAGAAAATCATAGGTTCCGCCCCCACAGGAGCTGGTAAATGCCGGTATAACAAAACCGCCATCGGATGTCTTCGTTATCTGCGGACGGTAGAAGTAGTCAAGATAAACCGTGGCAAAGGCCTCGGTCCACAACAACGCGCCGTCGGATAGCCTTATCTTGAGAACACCGCCGCCAAAGTTGCCTATATATCCAGCGACGACAAGATCTCCGTCGTTTAACTGCGCGACCGAGAATCCAAAATCGTTCTGACCTGGGATGCCGTAGGCCTTTGCCCAGAGGGTGTTTCCGAACCCATCAAGGCGTATGACCATGATGTCAAAGTCAGATGAGCCACTGCGCACAGTGAAGCCGGAGACCACTATCCCGCCGTCAGTGGTCTGGATAACCCCATAACAATGATCCTGGTTGACATCAGCGTATTGCTTTGCCCAGACCACATCGCCGTTGGGGGTGAGCTTCATGACGATCGCATCCTGCCCAGTGGGGAACGGGTTGACTATGCCGTGGCCAGCTATGGCGAGGCCACCATCAGAGAGCATGGTCATTGTGTGCGCGTAGTCTGTGTAGCTCGGATTCCCATAGCTCTTGGCCCACTGGACCCCTCCGGATGAATTCAGCTTGAGAAGCACGATGTCGTTAGTTGAGCTCATAGGGTCAACAAACCCATGGCCGGCAACATAGTAGCTCCCGTCAGAGGCTTGGACTATTGGCCACGCGAACTCGTCGTAGGCCACCGAGCTCTGAAAATATTCGTATGCCCACTGGAGCACCCCGGCTGAGTCAACCTTGATGACCAGAAAGTTTCCGTTGTTGAGAAAATTCCCCGAGTATCCGGACATGGCGTAGCCTCCGTCCTGGGTCTGTATGACCGAGAAGCACCGGTTGTCCCTGGTTGTCCCATAGGACTTCGCGAAGAACCCCTGCATCTGCGAGATCAAAATACAAATTATGCCAAACATGACAAACCTCCTTTTCTCACGCGCTTTTATATTATGGAATTTTCTGACACAAAGCTGACCCGGATCGTTCAGGGCCTCTCGTAGAGCAGAAGCTTTGCCCCGGTGAAATCCCATTGCCCAGCGAGCCGGTGATCCACCATGAGCCTTTGTTCCAGCCGTTCCGGGGAAACCTCCCACTCCCTCGCCACGACGAGCCACACCCTTTCCCCCATAAGCCGGATAGTGTCCTGGTCAGTCCAGGGGTAAATCGGCGTGAAGTCGCTCCCATAGTAATAGTTCAGCGCCAAGCCAACATTCCCACTGGCAATATATATGGCTTCGCCGGGCCCGCGCTCGGCCTTCAGCACTTCTGCCGCGGACCGTATGTCCTCCTTGTAATACCTGTGGTTAAAGAAGAAATTATAGACTGAAACGCCCATCAGCGCGAACATAATTGCCAGGATACTCCACCTGATTGCCCTGAACCTAAATTTCATTGCCAGCCATAACCAGGCCATTGTCAGGAATATCCCAGAGACAGCGGCATACCTGGGGTGATAGGTTATGTTGAACCTGGGGATCAGGCTAAGCGCAAAGACAATTACAGGTGGAACCAGCGAACACACAAGACAAAAAACGAATCCTTTTTCGCGCAGAATCCCCCTGATTTTCAGCAGGGGCAGGAGGATTGTGGCGACGCCGACCGAAAGCATGGGCCATTCCCTTGCTATGGCCAAAATGCCCTCTGTTCTGAGTTCCCTTATTGACGGCCCCAGGCTGAAACCAAAGAAATATGGGAACCACCCATAGGCAAAAGCGGCCAGCTCTCCGGTCCACGGTTTTTTGATTGACACGGCATGGGGCGGGTGAATGGCGGTGTATATTGCCCAGGGGGCAAAGAGCAGTATAGCGATCGCGGTTGCCATTGACAAGCCGAGCAGGACGGACTTTTCCCTACGGAACATGGACGCGTTTGCCCAGAGTGCCGCGAGAACAAATACAATTACATAGTGGGACCAGAAGCCCATTGCGAGGAATATTCCGCCCAGTAACCACCACTGTTTCCCCCGGTCCATCCTGAGAAACGCCAAGGCAGAGAGAAGGGAGAATAGCATGAGAAGTGAATACGACCTCGCCTCCTGGGAATAGAGAAACAGCCACGGGCTCAGAGAGACGACTAAGGCTATCAATGCCTTAGCAACCCTTGAAAAACCCAGCTCCCCTGCGAGCATGTAAGCAACCGGGACACAGAGCGCGCCAGCCATGGCCGCGGGTAGCCTGAGAAAGGTCTCTGAATTCCTTATGTTCAAACACAGATTCGCCAGAAGGTAATACATGGGCGGGATATTGGTCTCTCCGATGTGGAACCTTAGCCACGGCCCAACCGAGCAGTTGTAGCTCACGGCCTCATCAATCCAGATGGACATCCTGCCGAGTCCTGCGAAGTGCAATACGACAAGTATTGCCGCGACGACTATAATTGTCAGCTCAACCAATTTTTTCACCGGGGCACTGATCATAAAATACCAGCCTGGGTCGGGGCAACAAATACGCACGCAGAAATAGCCGCAAGGACTGGTGGATTAAGACCCCTGATAAAGTAGCAATAACTTACTGGTTTGGGGGAGGAGCGCTTTGTCCAAGAGAACAGGGTTCTGGGAGGGGGCCCTGAAAATCCCGTCTCTAGGGCATTTTCTCAGGGTCCTCATCTGGCTATGATGAGGCTGACAAACCGAGATTTTTCAAGGGTTTCATACATGATCACGCGCGGGAACTGGGTTATAATTTGTTCATGAGAGGCCTTGCCGTTATCCCCGCTTTCAACGAGGCCGAGCGCGTTCGGCAGGTCATAGAAGGCGTAAAAGCCCATTTCGCGCCACAAGACATCCTGTTGGTTGATGACGGTTCTGCCGATTGCACCGCTAGTGTTGCAGAAGCCGCTGGCGTTCGCGTTATGAGATTGGGGAAGAACATGGGCAAGGGATATGCCCTCAGGCAGGGTTTCTCCGAGGCAATCCGCGAGGGCTATGATTTCGTCATAATTCTAGACGCAGATGGACAGCATCCTCCGGAACGAATCCCCCTTTTCATAAAGGCCGCTGAGCACGCTGACATCGTCATAGGTTCCAGAAGGCCATTTATCGGAATGCCGAGGGCAAACTATTTTTCAAACAGGATAACAACCCTGGCGATTTCACTGATGACACGAACGAGGATAGCCGATAGCCAGTCGGGATTCAGGCTGGTGAAGACCAGGCTTCTTCGCTCAGTTTCCCTCAGGACATCCCGCTACCAGACCGAGTCCGAGCTCCTGGTCAAGGCGCTCTGGAGAGGGTTCCGACTCGCGCATGTCCCTGTTGATGTAATTTACAGAGGCGAAAGGAGCCACATAAAGGGGTGGCTTGATGTGCCCAGAGCCATAATCCTGGCAGTTTGGTTGATGATTATAAAAGCATAAGGGTAGCCTGCCGTGTCCCCTGACCCATTTGACTCACGCCCTGAGGAATACGATGCCTGGTATGACGAGAACCCACAGCTTTTCCGGGAAGAGCTTGATCTGATAAAGGATTGGATCGGAGGTTCTCCCTCGGCGCCCGCGCCTGCCTCCTCGCTTGAGATTGGCGCTGGAACGGGCAGGTTCACGTCAAGTCTGGGCATAGGGTTTGGCATTGACAGGGCAAGGCGCGCGTTGCGGCTCGCGAGGGAAAGGGGCGTGAGAGCGGTGGTGGGGGACGCGGGTGCCCTTCCCTTCAAGGGGGAATGCTTCGCGCTGGTCGGCATCTTTTTCACCCTTGAGTTCCTCGCGGAGCCGAGAAAGGCCCTTGAGGAATGCCACAGGATTCTCGCACCAGCCGGGAGGCTTCTCGTCCTGCATTTCCTGCCATCAAGCCCCGTTACCAAAAAGAAGGGTCAGGGTTTCTACGCTGGCGTGGTGCAGCTCTATGGCCCCAGGGATATTTGCGGGATGGCCCGCGGTTTCCGGCTGGTCCACGAGAGGGAACGGGGCGACATCTCGGCCTTATTATTTGCCAAAACATGAGGGCAGCAAAGGTTTCTTCCTATCTCTGGAAGTGGTTTCTGAGGTGGCTCTGGATCAGCCTGTCCCTAGCTATTCTCTCACTGACCCTGCACAAACCGTTCCTCTACAGGCCGGGTTTCTGGGACATATGGTGGCTCATAAGCAAATGGGGCTGGCTCCTGAGCGCATCCATGCTCATCAGCTTCCCATTCACCTTCCTGGGCCTCATCCCCGGCAGGTTCTACACGCGCTTTTGCGGCTTTTTCTCCTGTTTTTATCTGGCGCCTGTCCTGGCTATATGGGGAATCCCCTGGCTTTGGCTCGCTCTCGTACCCGTCGCTGTTCTGAGCATCATCTTTCCTCCAAAGAACGACAAAGCCTCGGCCCTGGTTCACCTCGTTGGGAACGCACTCGCACTCTTTGTCTTTCTACACGGCAAAATGCTCCTTGAGATCGCTCTTTTCGGGTGAATGGTTGCAAAAATGCTTGATCCCGCGCGGAGAATAAGTTATAATCTTCTGGCCATGAAAGAGCCAAAAGGATTGTCAAGCAAAGCAGTTCATGTCGGGACAGGGCCTCGGAACGCCAGGCCCGTGACAACGCCCATTTTTCAGTCAAGCACATTCTACGCTGACCCAGAGGTCTATGGCCTCATCCAGTCCGGCAAGGCCAGGGAAACCATATTCTACACCAGATATGGGAACCCGACCAGGAGGGCTGTGGAGGAAAAGGTAGCCGCGCTTGAGGGTGCGGAGGATGCCGTGGCTTTCGCATCAGGGCTGTCGGCCGCCACATCCGTGATAATGGGGCATCTGAGGCCGTGCGATGGCATGATAACTACCCTTGACATTTACGGCGGCACAATGGGCCTGTTCAAGAACAGGATCGAGCGGATGGGCATTGAGATCACCTATACGGACATCACAAAGCCCGAGGCTGTTGAAAAGGCCATAAAGCCCAACACACGGCTCATGTTTTACGAGAGCATATCAAATCCTCTCCTGAAGGTTCTGGACATCCCCGCGTTCGCGGACATCGCGAAACGTCATGGCCTTCTGCTTGTCGTGGACAACACATTTGCCACACCCATAAACCAGAAACCGCTTGAGCTCGGAGCGAGCATATCCCTCGCTTCCGCGAGCAAGTATCTCAACGGCCACTCTGACCTCATTGCGGGGGTCGTAGCAGGGCCAAGGTCCCTGATCGATCCAGTCTGGGCCGCGATGAGGGACCTCGGCGGGTCCATGGAGGCTTTCTCCGCGTTCCTCCTGGAGAGAGGGCTCAAAACCCTTGGCGTCCGCATGAAGGCGCACAACGAGAACGCTATGGCGGTCGCCCGTTTCCTTGAGAACCACCCGAAGGTCAAGCGCGTGTTTTATCCCGGTCTTCCTTCGCATCCCCAGCACGAGCTTGCAAAGAAGGTGCTCTCTGGCTTTGGCGGCATGGTCTCGTTCGTGGTTGAGGGTGGTGACGAGGCCACCCTGAAGCTCATGTCCTCTTTTAGGCTCATAGCAGAGGCAACGAGCCTCGGTGGCGTAGAGTCCCTGGTTTCAACTCCAGCCACAACAACCCATGCGGCTTATAGCCCTGAGGAGAGGCTCTCTATGGGAATAGAGCCGGGGTTTGTCAGGCTCTCAGTTGGAATAGAGGACACCGAGGACATCATTGAGGACCTGGATCAGGCTTTGGCAAGTTTGTAGGGATGGTGTAGCCGTGAAGAAACCCCCGAAGAATCCCGGTGCCAAAAATGAAGAGGTTATGCCTAATCCTCTTTCTGGCCGTCGTCTCCTGCCAGAGGCCGTGGGAGGACATGAACGAGAGGTTAGTCTTCAACCCAAAAAACGACACCGTAAATTACTACCTCGGAGGACTGCTATACCTGGATGGAAGGCTTACC
Organism: Caldifarciminota bacterium; assembly: GCA_049969615.1. GTDB lineage: Bacteria > Hydrothermota > Hydrothermia > JBDRYB01 > JBDRYB01 > JBDRYB01. Next base: position 2,646 of record JBMFOM010000027.1, on the reverse strand, counting down.
GAGGCTGAGCCTTATCTCCGGCGGGCAACAGAACTGAATCCCCTGAACCCTGATGCCCACCGGTATCTCGGAAGGCTCCTCATGGACCAGGGGGAGCTCTCCGAGGCAGAAATGGAGCTTTTGCGCGCTGTTTTCCTGAACCCAAAGCATTCTGACGCGCGTACTGACATAGGGACGGTCTACATGCTAACTGGAAGGGACTCAGCCGCGGTTGCGGAGTGGAAAGAGGCAATTAGCATTGACCCTGACAATTACCTGGCTCATTACAACCTGGGGGGTCTGGTTATACAAGCAGGGGCACAAACAAGAGAAGGAAATGCTTGTTTTTTAATCCGATGGCTATAGCCTGCCGCTCAAAATGGGTCTTAACGGAGGGCTATTGAAGCCGGTGCGGAGGCCCAGAACTAACCGGTATAATATACTCGTGAACCTGATCCTCGTTGAGGACAATTGGAGGGATTTTATTCCCCTGACATGGCTCAGGCCTGTCTGGGACCTCAGGCTCGGCGCAATGACCCTCCGGCAGAGGACAGAGGCATTCTGGGGCCGGGAGGCCCATCTGTCTCCAGCACGGGATTGGCTCGGCCTGGCTGGAGAAATTCCGGCCGGAGAGGCGATAATCTCAAGGGCGGATTTCCTGCCCCTTGAGCCAGCACCAGAATTGGGACCGGGCACGGCCCTCTTCTCGGACCAGGGTGAACCCATAGCGGTGAGGACGACCGTGAATGATCTCTCCGTAGGCCTAATTCATCTTGCTGAGGGTGCCAGGGAAAAGATGGAGATAAAGGCGAGGACCGTTTCTAGGTTCTGGAACCTGGTTCATCTCAACCCGGACGCGCTCCTCGCTGACCTCACGGTCGCAAAACCATCAATCAGGGGCGATGTGCACCCTACGGCAACCCTGCTCGGCCAGGTCTCGGTTGATGAGGGCGCGAGGATATATCCGGGCGTCGTGATTGATGGCGAGGAGGCACCGGTCTTCATCGGCAAGCGCTCCATTGTTATGCCCAACGCCTTCATCCAGGGGCCAGCGTTCATAGGCGAAGATTGTCTCATAAAGGCCGGCGCCAGAATATATGGTGGCACAACATTCGGACCTGTCTGCAAGGTTGGCGGAGAGGTATCCGAGACCATAATCCAGGGCTATTCCAACAAGCAACACGAAGGTTTCCTGGGCCACGCCTATCTCGGCGAGTGGGTCAACATCGGGGCCGGCACCGAAATATCTGACCTGAAGAACACATACGGGACAATAAGGGTGTGGTTGGACGCTCAGATGACCGAGACGGGGCTTCAGTTTTTGGGGCCGACAATCGGCGATTACTCCAGAACCGGCATAAACGCTACGCTGACCACTGGTGCAGTCGTCGGGGTATTCGCGAGCCTATTCGGATCAGGCGTATCCCCGAAGTTCGTCCCATCCTTCTCGTGGGGATACCCGGACTTCACCGAATACCGGCTTGAAGACGCGATAACCGTTGCCAGGAGGGTCATGGCGAGGAGAGGAGTTGAGATGACTCCTGCATACGAGGCCACGCTGAGAAAGGTTTTTGACCTAACCAAAGCTGAGAGGATGCCCTGACTTGAAGAAGGAATTCGCGCTTCTGGATCACCTTGAGGCCCTCAGGTGGGCACTGGTTAGGAGCATTATCGTGCTTATTTTGGCCGCGTCAGCATCATACGTTTTCGGCGAGAGGATAATCCGGTTCATAGCTTCCCCAACCTTGCCCTCGTTTATATTGAATCTGCCATACGGAGAAAGGCTTTCCCGGTTCCTCGTTTCCCCGGTCGGCCAGCTATACTTCTTCACACCGCAGGAGGCTTTTTGGGTCAGGCTCAAGGTTGCGTTCGTGACAGGCCTTGTCCTTGCCGCGCCATATATCCTCGGAGAGGCATGGGCGTTCATCGCGCCCGGCCTCAGACTCAGGGAAAAGGCCTGGGCCCTGCCATTCCTCGTTTTCTCAATAATCATGTTTTACATAGGCTGTGCCCTGGCCATGTGGTTTGCCATTCCAGTGGGGATCAGGTTTCTCTCGTCATTCGGCGGCTCTGCGATGTCCCCGTTCTTCGGCGCGTCCGGCTATGTCAACTTCGTGATATTCATGACCCTGGCTTTCGGATTGTTATTTGAGACGCCGGTGCTCATGGTCGCCTTGACCGGCATGGGTGTCCTTGACCCGAAAGCGGTCGCGAAGAAGAGAGCATATGTGATTATCCTGGCTTTTATAGTCGCGGCGGTTGTGACGCCCACGGTTGACTTCGTGACCCAGATTTTTCTCGCGGTTCCCCTCATACTGCTCTTTGAGCTCGGGCTTTTGCTCTCCAGGCTGGTCAAAAGAACGAAGAGGGAATGAGAAGATCCCGTGGAATCAAAACGCGTCTTTCCATTCCATTCATAATCTATGAGACCCCTGATAAAGCCGAAGGGGTGCAAATACGGCCAGGGCTTTGAGATTATCTTACGACTGCCTTGCCCCTGTATTGCCCTGCCCTCCAGAGGTAGACCCCTGGGCCGAGGCTTATCCGGTTCTGGCCCTTCTCAAGGTTGCCGGAATATGCGAGCCTGCCGTCAGCTGAGTATATCCTTATTCCGAGCTCGGCCTTTGAATTGAACACGAGGCCGCCGGATACAGGGGAGCAGGTTAT
>JBMFOM010000026.1:0-19971 GCA_049969615.1 Caldifarciminota bacterium | reverse complement strand
CTTTGTCTTGTTTATGGGGGAGGGCCATATTTTGGCCCAAAACCCCATCTCCGCGCCTACTGAGAGGGAATGGAACCCTTGTCTTTGGCTTGGTTGCAAAATTTTCGGCACGAGCTTTATTATTTAGGCTGAGGAGGTTGATATGTTCGCCTTGCTCATAGCCGCTCCGGTTTGGGTCGTGGATACCCTGTGGCCATGCGCTGACCTGGATTTTGACGCGATGGCCCTCAGCCCCGTGACGGGTCAGCCGGGAGTCGTTTTCGGCATGCTGGGATCAGTGCTCTGTCTCGCGGAATACACGGGGACAGGGTGGGTTTTGGACACAATAACGACATCATATAGTTACAGTGTGTCCCCCGCGCTGGCCTATGACTCATCGGGTATTCCCCATGTGGTATTTAGGAGAAACCAGCCCCTATGGCATTCCAAGAGGGTTGGAGATACCTGGGAGGAGGAAGCGATAGCCAATTACCCCCCAGACTGGTATCCTAAGGATATTTCAATAGGGGTTACGGGCAAGGATTCCATTTACATAACTGAGCTCCGGTGGGGCGGTGCTACAAGTGCTTCTTGTGTGGGATTTTACACCCTGGAGGAAGCAGGTTGGACCTATCGTGTCATAGATAGGGGCTGGCTTGTGTTTTATTCTCCTGAGCAGTACGCGTATGCTGAGATCTGGGATGTAGGGCCAATAGATACCTACGCATATGGATTTAACTTACTCTACCTTTATTTCTTCTACAACCACGGTTTTTATGGGCCTACTCATTACTGGTATTACGAAGTGAAAGATGCACGCGGCGCGGTTTATTCTCGCTGGGATAACTCCGAAGGTTGCCGTTGGCTCAACATGGCCAAGGGCAATTTCTCTTGGTTCAGGATCGGAGTCACTCGCGTGAACGATCAATGGAACCTGGGCATAAGCGGGGTTGATCTGGAGGAACTGCCCACCGGAGAGATCATTGCTGGAGCCGGCGGTAATGTCGCCTTTTACTACAATGGCTCTTGGTGGTTTGATTACATACCAGGCGAAGGCACCTCAGGACGCACCACGGTTTTGCTTACCCCTGGCGGCAATCTTTTTGTCGCATACCGGAGCTCGACCACGGGACGCCTCCATGTAGCCCACAAGTTCTTCACGGTTGGCACGGACGAGGCCCAAACCGAAAGCCCCTCCCTCATCCCCGGAACGGTTTTCCTCAGGGGCCAGGAGATTCGTCTGGACGGGGAATACGACCTCGCGGTATATGACCTCTCTGGCAGGGCATTGGTCTCCGGGAGGATGGCGAGCTTTTCAACGGCCATACTCTTGCCAGGGGTTTATATACTTGATGCAAAGGGTCTGGGGAAGCAGGCATTTCTGGTGAAATGAGGCCTTGATCTGGGCCGTAATCCTGGATTATCATTTACATCTCCCTGAGAAAGGAGGTTACCGTGGCTCACAAGAAAGGCCAGGGATCAACACGCAACGGAAGGGACAGCGCTTCAAAGCGCCTGGGCGTTAAGCTGGGCGATGGACAATCAGCGAAGCCGGGCCAGGTTCTCATACGGCAACGGGGAACCAGGATTTACCCCGGATTGAATGTAGGCAAAGGCGGAGACGACACCCTTTTTGCCCTCAAGGAGGGCACGGTCAGGTTTGAGCGCCGCAAAAACCGGGTGTATGTCTCGGTGGTTTAGTCCACCCGCGCGCCGCCATGTCCAGGTTAGGACGCTGGTTCCTTGGGTTCTCCGCTCCCTTATTCGCGGGGTGTTGGAACCCCTTCAGCCCACCGGCAGAGCCCGGAATGGGTTATCCCTTGCCATTGACCGATAGCATAGTATTAGAGAACCTCCAGGCGGCTTATGTTAGCCTTGACCTGGAGGGATACATGGCCTGTCTGGACGATTCGTTCAAGTTCTACTTTGACCCAGGCGAGGAAGGCATTCTGGAGCTCCTCAAGAACAACTGGGGCCTGGATAGCCTGGTCTGGGGCAGAACCGAGGAAAGGCTTTCCGCTCAGACATTGTTTGATTACATCAGGGAAAGCGAGGGCGGTAGCCTTGATTTGACGCTGAGCCAGCTCCGTAGGGTCAGGGGGGATGACACCTCATCCCTCTGGATATGCAACTACTATTTGGTCATAGAGCCACCTCCTGAGGAAGGGTCATCAGTCGCGGAGGGCAGGGCCAGGTTTTCCATGAAAAAACACCCAGATACGGGTTTCTGGTATATCGTCCGGTGGGAGGATTTCGGAGGGACATAGATGAACCCATGGCACATATTATCCTCAAATCACATCCCTCCCCAACCCGCCGGGAGGACTTCGGAGGAGCATAGATGGACCCAAAGATACCTTTGTTGATAATGCTCGTTGCCGGAATGGCCATAGGGTTTGGAGGAGTCATAGCCTCCATGTTCCTGGGGCCGTCAATCCGGGAAGAAAAGAAGAACGAGCCATACGAATGCGGGATAAGGCCCGTGGGCACTCCACGGATAAGGTTCTCGGTTCGCTTTTTCGTCATCGCACTCCTGTTTCTGGCGTTTGATGTTGAGGTGGCCCTGCTGTTTCCCTGGGCGGTTCAGACCGAGAAGCTCGGGTTGTTTGGCCTCGTTGAGGCCCTCATCTTCATAGGAATACTGGTCTTCGGCTACATATACGCGTGGGGGAGAAAGGGACTGGAATGGAAGTGATAGAAAGACCAAACAATGAGGCAAGGGAACGATTTCTGCGTGACCTTGAGGAGATAAGGATACGTCTCAGCCCAGAGGAAGAAGAGGCAATAAGAAGAACGCTCGCGCAGAGGGTGCTATTCACGACCGTTGAGAGGATGAGCCAGTGGGTAGTCAACTGGGCAAGGGGCAACTCGCTTTTCCCGTTGACATTTGGTCTGGCGTGTTGCGCGATTGAACAGATGGCAACCGGCGGCCCCCGTTTTGACATGGCCCGTTTTGGCTATGAGGTATTCAGACCATCACCGCGGCAGGCAGACCTGATCGTGATAGCTGGAACCCTCACAAAGAAGATGGCTCCGGTGGTGCGCCAGCTATGGGAACAGATGGCACAACCAAAGTGGTCAATAGCAATGGGCGCGTGCGCTTCAACCGGAGGGATGTATAACTCTTTCGCGGTCGTCCAGGGAGCGGATTGGATAATCCCCATAGATGTATATGTGCCTGGTTGCCCGCCGAGGCCGGAGTCGCTCCTGTATGGATTCCTGAAGCTTGCCGCAAAGATACGAAAGGAGAAAGGGAGGGTCTATCCATGGATAAAGTAGCGGCAATTTGTTTGCTGATCCTCGCTCGCAAAACCCTGAAGCTGGGCCGGGGGCGGCCGAGAAATGGAGGTTCCCATGGATGAACTGGTCAAGGCAATAAAGGACAGGTTTGGCGAGTTTGTCTTGGACGCTTATCAGAGGCTCGGAGAAACCACGGTAATAATCAAGCCGGAGGCGGTCAGGGATGTGATGCTTTACCTGAGGGATGTAGAGGGGTTTGAGATGCTGACGAGCCTTACCGCGGTTGACTGGCTCGGGAAGCGCGAGACAAGGTTTGAGGTCGTGTATCACCTGCACTCGTATTCACGGAACATGCGCATAAGGATCAAAGCCCCCACGGATGGCGCGATAGACAGCGTGGTTGAGATATGGCCGGGCGCGGGTTTCATGGAGCGCGAGACCTGGGAGATGTTCGGGGTGGATTTTCGGGGCAACCCTGAGCTCACACACATCCTTCTTTGGGATGATTTCCCCGGCTGGCCACTTCGGAAAGACTTCAACTGGCGGGAGGATGTCCCCCTGCCGGAAAACAGGTAGGCGAAAATGGAAAAGGAAATTCTCTTCAGGGATTCGGTTGGGGTTGAGACCGATGTCATTGAGCTTAACATGGGACCCCAGCACCCAGCGACCCACGGGGTTCTCCGGATAAAGCTCTGGCTTGATGGTGAGACGGTCGTGAAGGCGAGGATCGTGCCGGGGTATCTCCACAGGGGAACGGAGAAGATAGCCGAACACAAGACCTTTCACCAGGTAATCCCATACACGGACAGGCTGGATTATCTGGCCCCAATAACCAACAACCTGGCTTATGTGATGGCCGTGGAGAAGCTCCTCGGTCTGGAGGTGCCAGAAAGGGCGAAATACATCCGGACCATACTCGCGGAGCTAACCAGGATTGAGAGCCACCTGGTATGGTATGCCTCCCACGCGATGGACTTGGGGGCTTGGACAGCCTGGTTCTATGGGTTCCGGGAGCGCGAGAAGATATACGACCTCCTTGAGATACTGACGGGTCAGCGCATGAACAACACCTACATCAGGGTTGGCGGCGTAGCGGCTGATCTCAACCAGGAATTCGTAACAGGGCTGACCGATTTTCTCGCTTTCTTCAAGACAAAGGCCATGTCAGAGCTCCACACCATGCTAACGGATAACATAATATGGAAGAAAAGGACCCAGGGCGTTGGGCTACTCAGCAAGGAGGATGTTCTCGCTCTGTCCGCGACCGGTCCCGTGGCCAGGGGTTCAGGCCTTGACCACGATATGCGCAGGGACGAGCCGTATCTGGCCTATGACAGGCTCAGTTTCCGTGTTCCCGTCTATACGGAGGGCGATAGCTACGCCCGTTATCTCGTGCGCATGGACGAGATGGAGGAATCGGCTAAGATGGTGGAGCAGTGCCTGGCTCAGTTGCCAAAGGGTCCGGTGCTCGCTGATGCCCCAAAGGTTATCCCGGTTCCAAAGGACAGGGTCTATGATTCAATGGAAAACCTGATACACCACTTCAGGATAGTTTCTGATGGGTTCCCTGTCCCAGAGGGTGAGGTATTCGTCAGCATAGAAGCGCCCAAGGGGGAGCTGGGGTTCTATGTGGTGTCAGATGGGTCATCAAGGCCCTACAGGCTTCACATAAGGGCTTCCACCTTCATAAACCTGCAAACCCTTGAAAAAATGGCCGTTGGCGGCCTCATAGCTGATGTGATAACCCTCATAGGGACCCTGGATGTGGTCCTAGGGGAGGTTGACAGATGAACGAATTCAAGGAAAAGATACGTTCATTCAAGGCCGAGTTCCCGGCAGTGGGGAGTGCCCTTATCCCGGCCATACATGAGGCAGAGGCCCGTTTCGGCGCCCTGACCCCGGAGGCCGCGGTCGCCATCGCGGAGGAGATGGGAACCGCGCCGGAACATGTTGAGGCTGTGGCGTCCTTCTATCACCTGATAAAACGGGAGACCGTCGGCAAGTTTCACTTCCTGGTCTGCACGAACCTCTCATGTATGCTCTGCGGGGCTTATGACCTATTCGGATGGATGAAGGAGCTCCTCGGCACGGAACCGGGTAGGGTAACCGAGGATGGGCTTTTCTCATACGAGGAGGCCGAGTGCATAGGAGCTTGCGATATGGCGCCGGCAGTGCTCTTGAATGGTGAGAGGGTTGGCCCGCTGAACACACGGGAAAAGTTGAGCCAGCTCCTGGAGAAACTCAGAAAGGAGGCCGGAAATGCCTGAGACCCGGATAATTCTGGAACATATCGGCAAGAAAGACTCCGCGAGCCTCAAGTTTTACCTGGATCAAGGCGGCTACCAGGCCGCGAAAAAGGCCCTCGCGATGAAGCCGCAGGAGATCATAGACGCGGTAAAGGCATCCGGGCTCAGGGGAAGGGGAGGCGCCGCATTCCCGACCGGTATGAAGTGGGATTTTGTTCCAAAGGATGACCCCAGGCCGCGTTTCGTTGTGGCTAATTGCGACGAGGGCGAACCGGGGACCTTCAAGGACAGAGAGATAGTTGAGAAATACCCGCACCTTCTCCTTGAGGGAATGCTCATAGCGGCCAGGGCTATAGGCGCCGGCAGGGGTTTCATCTATGTGAGGGCCGAGTATCCGGGCGCGCAGGGTGTTCTCAGGTCTGCCATAGCCGAAGCCGAGAAACAGGGATACCTCGGGGAAAAGGTAATGGGAAGCGATTTCTCTTTCCGCGTGCAGGTTTATTCCGGCGGTGGAGCCTATATATGCGGAGAGGAAACCGCTCTCATAGAATCCCTGGAGGGAAAGAGAGGCCATCCTAGGCTAAGGCCGCCATATCCGGTTTCGCACGGCGTCTATGGGATGCCCACGGTGGTCAATAATGTGGAGACTTTGTCCAATGTGCCGTTCATCATAGAAAAGGGCCCGGAGTGGTATAGGTCCATGGGCACGAAGGACAGCGCGGGAACAAAGATATTCACAGTGTCCGGCGGGGTCAAGAAGCCAGGCGTCTATGAGTTCAAGTTCGGGGACATTACGCTCAGGGAGCTGATTGAGGAATACGCCGGCGGCGTCAACGGTAAGCTCGTGGGCGTCATACCCGGAGGCCTCTCCACGCCAATCCTTAGAGCAGATGAGCTGGATGTGAAGCTGACATACGAGGACATACAGAAGGCTGGATCACTGCTCGGTTCAGGAGCTGTCATAGTAGTCAACAACGCGGTACCCATCGCCGCTGTTGCAAGGAGGTCTCTTGAGTTCTTGGCGCACGAATCCTGCGGCAAATGCACTCCCTGCAGGGAAGGCTCAACATGGCTGGCCAGGCTCTTCAGGGAGATAGAGAACGGGAAAAAGAACGGAAGGTTGAACCTGATAAATCATGTAATTGAAGGCATGCGTGGTAAATGCTTCTGCCCACTCGGCGAGGGAGCCGTCGCAGTGGCAGGGGCCTTTGTGAGCAAATACGCGGAGGAACTCTGATGTCAACCAAACCCGAAAGTCGTTCCCCCGAATCCATAATGAGAAGAGCGCAGCTCTGGGGCGAGGTCTTCGCGGCCAAGGACCAGGGCCAGGTGATAAAGGTTCAGGTAATGAAACCGGTCAGGGGCGGATACATGGTTGAACTGCCCTGGGGTTTGACCGGATTCCTTCACTGCTACGATCGCGATCTCGCTGAGGGACACGAGACCGAGGCCAGGATAACAGTGGCTGATTATGTGAGCAAGGAAATAAAATTGAGGCCGGTCCGCGATAGAAATGAGGTTGAGAAGACCCTCAACATCCTGAAAGAAGCAATGAACAACGGAAGCGTAATCAACGCTACCCTGAGAAGCGTGGTCAAGGGCGGCCTCCTGGTGGACATAATGGGCATAAAGGCTTTTCTGCCATCGTCCCACACCACAATACCTGAGAGCCAGGCACGGGATATGCTCGGAAGGGAGATACCGGTTAGACTGCTCAAGGTATCAAAAAAAGGAAGCGTAGTCTCCCACAAGAAAGCCTTGGAGGGGGGAGTTGATAAGGAAAAGGACTAACCCAGGCCGAAAAAAACCATTTCAGCGTCCGAGCAAGCCCAGCATTCCAACGAGCCTCGGCAATGGTAACGATGCGCCCAGACCAACCAATGCCGAAGTCGGCGAGCACTCATCGCACGGTACCCTCGGAATACAGTATGTGGTGGAGTGTTCGGGATGCTCTCCGGATGTCATAGGCTCGGTTGATCGCGTCCAGGCAATACTCTTGGAGGCCGCAGCCCGCGCGGGCGCGCAGGTCTGGGGTGTCTCGGTTCACAGGTTCCCGCCCAACGGCGTCTCCGGCGTCGTGGTCATCTCTGAATCCCATCTCTCGGTCCACACCTGGCCTGAGAGGGGCTATGCCGCTTTGGACATCTACACCTGCGGGAGTCACACTAAGCCAATGGACGCGGTGATGTATGTGCTTTCGGCTTTTGGCGCGGGGACAGCCCATATCACCGAGATAGAGCGCGGGCTTGATGACAACGACCGGATCTACTACCACTCAATAACCACCTGGGAGGAATAACCATAAGAGGCCGGACGTCCGGCTATGGTTTTTCGCCGTTGGAACCAGATTCGGATCCTCGTCCTACCTCTTCACGACCTTCTCCGCCATAACCTCCGTGCCATCAAGCCTTGCCCTCATGAAATAAACACCCGGTCTCAGGGCGCTCGCGTCAAGGATCATACGGGAACCTTTATCCGAGGAACACCTCATGGCCAAACGGCCAGCAGGGTCATACATGGAGACCTCCAGAAGGCCTGATTCTGGCCTAGAGAGAAGGAACTTGTCGGGGGAAACAGAGGATGAGATGAGGCTCACGGGTTTCTGGCGACCGACCTCCTCAACCCCCACGAGACTGGTGAGCTCCCGCCATTCATCCTCGGTTATGGTGTAGGGTGTCCCGAAGATATAAACCACTGTCTCGTTGTGACTGGTATCCTTCACGCCCCAGTTCCCCGGAGACCACCAGAAATATGTCGTGCCAGTGAGGGTCGCGGAATCTACCATCGGGAGGCTGAAGTAAAAAACCAGGGCGGATGCCTCCCTGCGTAGCCGGTATGCCTGGAAAGAACCGGCGGGCACGATGACGGTCTCGGTATCCTCCACGAAGATGGTGTCTACCCTTACCAAAATGCTGTCCGGTGAACCATCACCATCAAAGTCGTCCGTGTACTTACCCTCTGTCCCGAGAGACCATTTGTCCCCTATGGTAAAAGGGGTTCGCGCAAGGTAGGCGTCCACCACGCTATCGCCTATGTGGAGCCTTCCCATGAGCCAGGGGGCATTGTTATAGAAGGTATCAACATAGCTTGTGTCGGAAACAGAGTCCCCGGTCATGTGATGCGCTGTCCAGACGCCAAGGGCGCTGTGTCCGTTGTATTGGAATGTGTCAGCGACAGACTCCGTGTCAACCGTGGTTGTCTTTATTGAGTCAACGCCATCCCACTGGACCCATCTACCCCGAAATGTGGCGGTCTGGCCTAGCACCATGCCCATATACTCACTCGGGGACTGCGTCCATGCCAGTCCCAGCGTTGCTACGACTATCAGTAGCCTTTTCACGATTAAGCCTCCTTTTGGCCGGGAAAATTATAAAGCTTGTCCGGGCCCGGTTTCTCTAAGTGGTTCTGGCTATCTCCAGGTATTCCTCAGGCAAGAGTTGGTCTGCCCTCTTTTCTGGGCTGATGCCAGCCCTCTCAAGGACCTCATCAACCCTTTCTCTCAGCGCTGGCCTCAGGGAATTCCTGATGGTTCTCCTCCTGAAACGAAAAGCGCGCCTCGCGATATCCGCGGCCTTGAGGATTACACCGTCCTGAACATCCTCGTTGATCCTATTCAATCTGACAAAAACGCTTATCACCCTCGGAATCGGAGAGAACGCCATCGGCGAGATGTGAAGGAGTATGGCGGGGTCATACCTGAGCCTCACCAGAACAGAGGTGTAGCCATATTGTTTTGTTCCTGGGGCCGCGCATATCCTCTCCGCGACCTCCTTCTGAAGCATGAGGTGCGCGTCCTGGTAGAGATTTGCCTCCTCAACCATCTTTTCCAGCGCTGGAGTTGATATGTGGTATGGCAGGTTGGATATGAACCGAACCGGAACCCTCGGCAGGAGAGGTTTGATGGGCAGGCGAAGGTAGTTTCCGTGGACCGGCACAAAGCGCTCCCCGGATGTTGCGGCGAGCTCTTCCCTGAGCCTATCAAGGAGCAAAAGGTCAAGCTCTATTGCCACAATGCTCGCGCCACGCTCCAAGAGTGGTCTGGTAAGCGCGCCATGGCCCGGGCCTACCTCAAGAAAGAGATCGCCCGGCTGGGGCGAAACCTCCGAGATGATCCTGTCTATGTATGTCCTGTCCCTGAGAAAAACCTGGCTGAGCCTTCTCATGGCCTGAGACCCTGCATGAAATTGTAGGCCAACATGGGTTTCCTGCCCTCCAGCTGAAGTTCCCCTATGCAGACCAACCCATCCGAACAACCGATCATTAGGTATTTGTCCCCGAGAATTATCTCGCCTGGCTTGGCCTTGATGTGATAGTCAGGGAAGGCTCTCAAGAGCTTGAGGAGCTTTCCCCGGAACATGATCCTCGCGCCGGGTTTGGGCGAGAGGGCGTTGATGTGCCTGGCAACACGGATGGAAGCTGCTTTCCAGTCAGGCCAGAGCTCGGATTTCTCTATCTTTGGAGCGTATGAGGGCTCGCCCTCCTGGGGGACGGGTTTGAGGCTCCCGTTAAGAAGGCCCTCAAACGTCTCCTCTATGAGATGTGGGGCCTTGGAGATGAGGCATTCAACGAGGTCGGCCTTTGTGGGATATGGCGGCAAAATCTCATCTATTACATCCTGTAGAACCACGGGGCCGGTGTCCATGCCTTCGTCCATAACAAAAACGGTCAGGCCATACGGTCCGCCCGCCATGATTGACCTTTCAAGGGGGGCGGCGCCTCGCCAGGCCGGCAGGGGCGATGGGTGAAGGTTGAGGGGAGCGATCCGCGGCAGTTCCAGGAGCGGTCTCTTCAGTATCCTGCCAAAGTCAGATACGAGGATGAAATCTGGAACCGGGAGGCCCGAAACGAAATCCAAGGAGTTGACCTTTTCGGGCTGAAGCAATGGGAGACCCAGCGTCTTGCAGAGCTTGGCCACAGGGCCTGGGGTCACCCGGAGGCCGCGGCCGTGGGGTTTGTCCGGGGTTGATATGACGAGTTCTGGCAGTATGCGCCTTATGACCAGGGCATAAAGGAGCTCAGCCGCAAAATCGCCCGAACCAAAGAATATGTAGTTCATCTCATCACAAAGATCCTCGTCGCGCTCATCACATCGCCATCCACTCTGAGGACAGCGATGTAGATGCCGGGTGCGAATTGTCTGAGGTCAAAACCCATGGGTTTATCCCAGGTTCCTCGGAAAAGAACCCTCACGAGCCTGCCAGCCCCGTCATAGACCTCGCAGGACGCGGACGTTCCCCTTCCGGGGAACGCCCACAAAATCCCGTCCCTCTGCATGAGGCCTGGGTGTATTCCGGCAACCGTCTCCGAAATCCCAACCGTGTTTATGTAGAGAACGGTCGTGCCATATAGAATGCTATCAACCGCTATTTCACAGAGGCCAGAAGGCGCCTGCCTTACCATGTATCCTGGGCCGGATACCTCGTATTGCTGGCCAGGCTTCATGCGGGGCCACACCCTTCCATCATAAAAACACCTGGGGTTCGCGTTCGTTATGACAACAGCGCATGATGTGCTATCCGGATTGTAATAATAGGCCTCCTCAAGGTTATACAGCCTGAGCGGGCGGTCTGCTGAGCCGCTCTCGGTGAACTCAATCACGCCATCCGCGTCTCCGGAAACGAACCTGTATCCGACCGCGCCGGGATCAGCCTTGCATGTTGTCGTGGTTTGAATGAAATAAGGGGTCTCCGGCATGGGATCGGGCATGTCTCCCTGGACCCATGTGCCATCAGAGAGAAAAAGCCTGTCCTCGTGGGTGTGCCCAGCTATGGCAATGTCAAGTCCGTATGCCAACGCGAGGGATATGAACTCCGCTTTACCGTTCTTGTTGGAATCATCGTTGTCGTCCCTGTCAATGACCGGGCCGTGCATCATGGCGAACAAGAGGGGGTAAGCCTGGTGTTGGGATAGCTCCTGGCCTATGTAAGAAAGTTGGGATGGAGTGAACCCGTAGCAATATGAGTCAAAATCAAAATAGATGTTGTCCGGGCCAGTGTCAAGGCAAAGCATGTGAAGAAGGGAACCGTAGCTGAAGGAATAATCGGGATAAGGATTTACTATCCGCAGGTAATTCGTCTCCTCGTTTCCAACATACATCCAGTTGTACCAGTCGTGGTTGCCGGAGACCACAAAGGCCGGAACCCGGAGACCAGCTGTTATGCCCAGGAATTCCTGATACCATCCGGGCGATTCGGCCACCTGGCCCTTCTCGGCTATGTCACCGGTTATTATCACGAAATCCGGGTTAATCAGGTTAGCCTCCCGTACAGCGCGGGCACAGTTTTGGCTCTCGCGTGCTGAGTTTCCGATGTGCATATCAGTGAAGTGGAGGAACCGGACTGTGTCTCTCCAGACCCCGTAGATCATCACGGCGTTTGGCTGGGTGTCTGAGCCGGCCGGGAGGTTGATGACGAGAGAATAAAGGCCAAGCTCGGAACCCAGGGGAACAAAAGCGTTGGCCACATAGAGGGTGTCTTGGGTTTGGGGATCATCGTGCGCGACGGGGATGTTTCCGAACTCGGAGAGAAGGGTCAGATAAAGGGGTGAGGAAGGGCCGGGGGTCTTGAAGACCACCTGGATGGTGTCTCCTGGAACCGCCAGCGCCGGCCTAGCGAGCCGGGGATAGGAAAGCCAGGCCTGGGCGTGAGCGAGGCCGAGGGACAGGAATATGACGAGTGATCTCGTGGGACTAATCATGGCCAGGCTCCAAGTTTTCCATCAGCTTTCTCGCTACGACCTCCGGCACCATGGATGAGACATCCCCGCCCATGGCGGCTATTTCCTTCACCAGGCTGGACGAGAGATAGGCGAACTCCTCTGACGGTATGAGAAATATGGTTTCGGCCCCTGGCGCGAGCCGGCGGTTCATCCAAGCCATCTTGAACTCATACTCAAAATCAGAGACGGCGCGAAGGCCCCTGATTATAGCCCTCGCGTCCACGCGACTGACAAAATCACTGAGAAGACCATGGAATGAGGTTACCTCCACATTGGGGATGTTTGAAAGGGATTCCTGCGCGAAAAATAGCCTCTCTCCCAACGAAAACTGACAGACCTTGTGTTTTGCCTCGGATACAGCGACTATGACGCGGGGGAACAACCGCGCGGCCCTCCGGGCTATGTCAATGTGTCCCAGGGTTATGGGATCAAAGCTACCCGGATATACGGCGATAAATTCCCAACTTGACATCTCTCATCCTCCATTCGTCTTCTGGTTCAAGTCCCAGGATCACGGGCAGTTCTTCCACGCGCCTGGTCTCAAGTATGAAAAGTCCGCCCATGGCAATAACATGGTGCAATCCCGAAAGGCAACGCCCCAGGGAAGGGAAACCATAGGGCGGATCCGCGAACCCCCAGTCAAAGGATTCTCCGCCTCTGGCGAGCTCACGCAGGGCAGAGGAAACCCCGCGCCTCATCACCATTGCCCTTTCCGAAAGTCCCAGCTTCCTGAGGTTTTCGGCTATAGCCATAGCGCCAGGCCTTCCCTTCTCAACGAAAACCGCGAAACTGGCGCCGCGGCAAAGGGCCTCTATGCCCACCGCGCCGGAACCCGCAAACAACTCCAGCATTCTGGTGCCGGCTATTTCGCTCCCCAGTCTGTCAAAAAGGGAGCGCCGGACATGATCCTGTGTGGGCCTCGCGTCTTGAGGTACCTCAAGGGACCTTCCCGCTACCCTAATCCTCATGATGCACCACCACCTGTGGGAGGGGAATCTCTATGCCCGCGGATTCAAGGGTTTCCTTAACCAGGGTAACGAGCCGGGAGCTGGCATCAAAGAAATTGTCCATGTCTATCCACGCCATAACTCTGATCTGGACCGAGTGCTCACCAAGACATCTGGCTATGACGACTGGTTCCGGACTGGCGAGGAAAAGCGGATCCGCGGCCAGGGCATCCATGATCGCTTTTATGGCGTTATCAGGGTCTGCCCTGTAGGTTATGCCGACAGTAGTCTCTATTCTTCGGATCTCGTGCACGGAGAGGTTCTTTAGGACTGAATTCAGGACCTCGGTGTTTGGTATCCTGATCATTATGTTGTCAAATGTCCGCAGTTTTACCGAGAGAAAGCCTAGCTCAAGCACTATACCGACTATGTCGTTTATCCCAATGACATCCCCTTCCTTGAAGGATTTGTCCAGAAGGAGGAAATAGCCTGATATGAAGTTTGATATGGAGGTCTGCGCGACGAATGTTATCAGGAGGGCCAGGACTGTTCCGGTCACTCCGGCCGTGGCCAGCGCACCCTGCCAGCTGAAACCCAGGCTCATTACCGCGAAGAAAACGCCTATGACAAGCCCCAGAACGAAAACTGTCCGGGAATAAAGTAGGGAGCTGACCCCCATGTGCTTCCGTATGAGCCTGGAGGCTATCCAGGCGGCCAGGACTATGCCTCCGCCTGTGCCCACGGCCAGGAGAACCCTGAGGATCAGGTCCTTGCTAAATGACATCCTTCAACCTCTTGACGAATTTTTTGAACCGTTTGTTTATCTCGTTCTCCCTCTTGCCCTTTATGATCAGCTTGCCACTGCCGAAATCCGTGTGTTTGACATCCATTTCCTCCGGCCCCATTGAAACCACGAGACGTTCGGAGAGCCATTCTCCTTCATGTTCAAAAACCGAAAGAAGCCACGGAGCGAGCTTGAGCTCGTCAAAAAACAGGGTTTCCTTTCCCCGGTTCATAACGGAGAGGTTGAGGACCATGCCGGGCTGATAGAGCTCGCCGAAGCGCACATAAACGGCAAAATCACCATCAGTTGTCGGACCGAGATATGTCCTCTTTAGGACTGGTTTGAACTCGCCTATCCTGACCTTGCCCAAAAATATCTCTGCGCCCACCGGAACAACTGCATGGAGGGCAATCTCTGAGCCGGGAGGCACCACAACCGGCGGCTCAACATCAATATAATATCTCTCTCTGGGCAAAACGGGTTCAAGAAGGACATCCTCGCCCGTCGGATCAAAGGGCAAAATGTAGTCAACCGAGCCGGTCGCGCGCCAGCGGTCGCCTTCCCTTATGGTCGCGATCTCCAGGTCTCCCCAGCGAATCCTCTCTCCAGCCTTGCCAATTCTTATCATTTGAAGTGCTTCAGGAGCATGTTCTCCATTATCAAAAACCCATACTGCCCGTCAGCCACATAGACCAATGGAAGCGTAAGGGCCAGATCAGAGGTGAAACCAGCGGTATTGTAATATGCCCTTTCAATGGGATTGGCAGGGTCAGACACATCAATTATCCTCAGGCCGGCATCACCGTCGGCTATGTAGACGTATTTGCCGTAGAACTTGACTGCCTTGGAGAAACCGGTTGTCTTGAACCCGCCTACCAGGGGGTCTTCCTTGCTGAAATCAAGTATGACGAGGCCCTCCTTTCCATCCGCGACAAAAACATATTTCCCGGCTATGGCAACGCCGGACGCCAGCCCCTTGGTGTCGTATTTTCTGACCGGCTTGGGGTCCTTTGGGTTGGTTATGTCCACGAGGATGACGCCGGTCTCGCCGTCGGCTATGGCGGCATAATTGCCAGAAACATCAATGGCTTGCGCGTAGCCCGGAGTGTCAAAATACGCTACATCCTGGGGGAAAAGAGGGTCTGCTAGGGAAACAACGATCATTCCCTCCTCGCCCGCGGCTATGAACCCATAAGAACCAGAAAATGCCATGTCAATACAATTGGCATCAGATGGATATGTTCCCTTATCCTCGCCCCTGAAAATGCTCATGCCCTGGCGCCCCTCTAGAAGGGAATACACACAACCGCCGTAGCACCTGACAGCCTTGACTGGAAAGATGGTGCTCATGAGGACAGCGTCGGCAGCGTCGCGGGACACGACATAGACGCCTTCCCTGGCGGCCGCGTACGCCTTTTTGCCATCAGTGGCGACCGAAGGGGTGAAAGAGAAAGGCCAGGCCTTCACTACCCTGACATAAAGGGAATCTGTCCCGGTGCTGAACCCACCACCGCTCCCCAGGCCTATCTGGGCAAAAAGCGCTAAATAAAAACAAAAAACCATCACTTAACTCCAGGCAGGATATAAATGATAAGGCAATGCGCGCCTGCGGGTCAATAGCACGCGCGGGATGTGGGCTTTATTTGGGCTTAGCTGAAATCATGTGTAGGTCAACCCGAGTATGCCCTGAGCAGAAAACGTTCAAAGCGCTCTGCGGTCCGGGCCGCCGTGAACTTCCTGGCTGTTTCAAGGCCGGCGTTTCTTAGCCTCTGCGCGAGTTCATGGTCTCTCATTACCCTTTCTATGCCAAGCGCAAGAGCCATTGAATCCCTGACCGGGACAACAATCGCGTTGACATCCGGCTCCATGTAGTCCCAGGCACCGCCGCATTCGGTCATTACAACTGGGGTCCCGCAGGCCATAGCCTCAAGAGGGGGAAGGCTGAATCCCTCTGCAATGGATGAGGAAACAAAAACATCCGCTGAAGAATATAGTCTCCTGAGGCTATTATCGTCCCGGCCATCCATTAACAAACACGGGATTTCCATGTTTTCAAAGGGGTTGAGGGACTCCTCTTCTTGGGTGACAAGCCAGACCTCAAAACGAATCCCGCGACGGCTCAGTATCCGCATCGCTTCTATGAAATACTCCATGCCCTTGTATATCTGCTTTCTCGGAGGGTAAAGAATGGCTGGGTGCTGTTTCTCCGAAATGAGTTCGGGGTCTGGATCCGGATAGAATGCCCCTGATACGCCAAGGCTTATTATCTCCGCGGGCGCGCGAAGGGTCTCGGCTATATACCTGGATATGGCGGCCTTTGGATAAGGAAAACCCATAGAGAGCCGGAGCAAAAGCCCCATGGGCGAGAAGCGTCCATAGAACAAAGGAACATCCTGTACTAGATAGACGACCCTTGCCTTGGATTTCATCAGATAAGAGGCGTAGGCCGTGGGGAAGAAGTTTGCCACCACAACATCAAGGTCAAAGGATGACATGGCCCCTGCCAAATCATACAGGGTCTTGAGCCTGGAGAAAATCCCCTCCTCGTTGGAGTTTCTGAGGAGGTGAACCTGAACCCGATCGGATATGGGATACAGGGGAACAAACTGGTTCCGCGGGACAAAGAGGTGAACCTCATGCCCCACCAATGCCAGGTGGTTCGCGAACTCCACGATTACCCTGACCCCGCCGTGGTGGCGGAGGGACATGAGGGGAAAGGCTATGCGCACCGAAAAATTATAGCCCATTTTGAGCCTGTCTCACAACACGATCCGAATCCTGGCTGGGGCGGATCTAAGCCAAATCAGGTGAGGCTTTCGGTAGGGACAAAGGACGAACCGGGATTTTTAGGGGGTTTCGCTAGGATGGATCAGTTCCCCTCGGATTCCTCCACATTGATCCTTCGCCATTCCTCTATGCGTTCGGATAAAGCGTCCGCGAACATCTGATACACCCCGAGGTCCGTAAGGCGATCAACTTGGATGCCGTGAGAACGGAGGAAGTCAATTCCAGAGGTGTCCCGATACTCGCAGTGATACACAACCCGTTTTATTCCAGCCTGGAGGATGAGGCGAGCGCAGGTCACGCACGGGGACATGGTGGTGTATATGGTCGCGCCGCGCAGGGAACTCCCTTCCTTCGCTGCCCAGGCTATCGCGTTTGCCTCCGCGTGTATTGTCCGGATACAGCCGCCCTCCGGGCCAAGCTCACAGCCAACATCAAGGCACTCAGGCTCACCCGGAGGAGAGCCGGCATAGCCGATGGACTTGACGCGATTATCTATTGTGGCCACGGCTCCAACAAAAGCTCGCCGGCAGTTTGACCTAAAGGCCGCGACCAGAGCCATGCCCATGAGCATCTGGTCCATGGTTGGCTTTGGGGGGCCTTTTTTCATGTTATTCGCTTGTCAATTGCTAATCGCAAGGACCATCTAGAGCCTTATTTCAACATAGACCCGCTGTTTGATCCTCTCCAGCAGTTTGTCCAACTCCTCCTGAACCCTTACCTGATAGAGGTAGTTTTTGACCACATCGGCTATCTCCTCGTAAGGGTGAATGACCTTTTCCTTCTTATCAGAAAGCTTTATCACGCTGTAGCCAAAAGGCGTTGGCACAGGGCCGAGAATGTCCCCAACCTTAGCGTCCTTGACAACAGCGATCATCTCTGGTGTCATTATATTTTCCGAAACCCAGCCAAGGTCTCCGCCCAGCTCTTTGTTCGTTGGGTCATCCGAATATGTCTTGGCGAGATCAGAGAAGCTCTTGCCGCTTTTGGCGAGGTTAAATACCCTGTTAGCCTTGTTTTTCGCCGTGGCAGAATCGGCCTTTTCAGGCATCACATTGATCAGGATGTGTCTGAGAAAATATGCATCCTGCCTCTTGTCCAGGATCTGGAATATGTGGTAGCCAGTCTCACCCCTGAGCGGTTTGGAAACCTCGCCGGGTCTAAGGGCATCAAGCTCCTTCGTTATCTCCGGGGGGAGGTAATTTTTTGGAAACCAGCCAAGCTGGCCGCCCCGGCTGGCTGTCTCTCGGTCATCTGAATAGCGAGAGGCTATATCCGCGAAATCAGCGCCAGTGACTATCTGCTTATAGAGTGCCTTTGCCTTTGTGTAGGCCTCCTGCTCCGCAGGGCCAGAAGGGATTATCCTTATGAGTACATGTGATAGCCGGTATGAGGCTGGCTCCACCGCGATGCTGTCCTTGTGTTCATCATAGAACTTTCTGACCTCGTCCTGCGTTATCACTATGTTGGGTTTTATCCGGTAATCAACCAGCTTCTGGATATAGATGGATATCTCAACATTATCTCGGACAGCCGAGCGAAGCTGATCCTCTGTCATTCCTTCCGCGGCAAGCTGCCTGGCGAATTCCTCCGCGCCTATCTGCTTTTTGATCGCGTCCATCTGCTTGTTTATGGCCTGGTTCACCTCCTCTTGGGTGACCTTGATGGAAGTGTCAGCTTTGGCCTCCAGATAGAGGAGCTTCTGGTTGACCAGTTCCTCAAGGATGCGCTTTCGGGCCGTGTCCTCGCTGATACCTGGTGGGAGTTGCCCCGCGTAGATCATAAAAACCCTATCCAGATCGGCAAGGGTTATGGCCTCAGTGCCAACCACGGCCACCACCTGGTTGAGGAGTTCCTCCTGGCCAGTCAGGGTGGCGCCTCCGACCAAGCCGGTCGCCTGCGAGAGAAGTGCTAAAAACCAGGTCATATCATTTTCCTCCCTTCTGGCCTTCGGTTTTGTCCGCCGTGGATGATGGGGAGATGTATTTGGCCTTCAACTCTTTGTAAAGTGAATCCACGAGTGCCTGGCGTTTCTCGGCGGTCAGGGCCTCTTTCAGAACCGGTTCTATCTTTGTCATGTCAGGGGTTGCCTTTCTGATGTCAGCGACCATTATGAGGATACTCAGGCCGCTCGCGGAATACGGGCCGAGTATATCCCCCCTCTTTGCCCTCTTGACAGCCTCGGCCGCGTCCGGGGGCATGTTAAAACGAAGGGCCGCGACGTTCACATAGCCAATGGGGTTCATCATCAAGACGCCCCTCTGAGCGAAATACTCAAGCATCTTGGCCGCGGCGTAGGAGCCGTCAAGGAGCAGTTTCTTGATGGTGTCGGCCATGGCCGGATCTTGTAATGCTACCTCAACCAGGTTCACCTCCCTCCCGAAATCATCCTGGTGTTCCTTCACATAGTTGGCTATGTCCGCGTCCGTGACCTGGACGGTCTCCAGACGCCTCCTAAGGAACTCATCCGCGAGGATGGCCCTCTCCGCCCACTGGGCTTTCCTGGCCACCTTTGGATCCTTGTCAAGCCCATCATCCTTCGCGGCGAGATAGAATATGGCTATCTTCTCCATGCCATCCAGGAGGGCCGCGGTGTCCCCCTGGCTCATGGTGAAACCCTCAACGCTGGGGAGCTGCGAGCTGAGGTCTTCTTCGGTTATCTTGATGTCTCCTATGGTCTTCAGGACCTTGCCCTCTGGCTCCGGTTGGGGCTTCTCCTTCTTGCCGCAGGCAAGGGCCGCGATAATGCCAAAAACCAGCCATGCTTTTTTCATGTGAGTCTCCTCTAGAATGAAATTCTAAAGCTCAGGGGAGAGCCGGAAAAAACACTTTAAGGTCATAAAAATGGCAGATTGTGGTTTGGGATCTATCTGCTAGGGGAACGCCCCACTTTGATACAAAACCGAGGTTGTCTCACAATGGAGACCCCGAAAAATCCCGGTTTGCCCCTCGTTTCTATCTATGAGCCTCATTATAACATAACCCAAATTGAGCCTGTCTCACAGTAAAATTTTGTGCTCACCCGACACGTCTCAACCCTCCACGGATTGAAGACGGGACATTCAGTTCCCCGTAAGCACCTGTGCCACAAGGGCCTCGCAATCGGGCCGGGGTTCTGAGCCTGAGCATCCGGGCAAGGTTCATGTTGCTCATCCCACCAGACAGGGATGGCCTTGTCTGAGGGTTCCTCATAAACAGCAAAGACCAGAATGGGTTGAAAGTGGGTCAGGTGAGACTTGGTCGGCCGCGGCAAATCGGTTATAATGTGCGACTG
>JBMFOM010000025.1:0-20341 GCA_049969615.1 Caldifarciminota bacterium | reverse complement strand
CCCATCCGGGCTTTCTCAAACCAGGGGGGTATGCTGAGAATCAAAAATGAGCACATCCGGGGAAAGGATCACGAGGAAATGCCCTTGTGGCGGGATTTTTCAGGGGTCCCTCTTAGAACCCTGTTCCCTTGGGCAAAGTGCTCTTGGTTCAAACCGACAAGTTATTGCTACTTTATCAGGGGTCTCGAAAGGGTAAGCCTTGAAACCGTGGACTACACAATGGAAGCCGGGACGGCTATGAACAAGGCATTATCAGTCAGGGGGCAATCGCTAATTGCCCACTGCTCACTGAAGGGTGGGCGAGGGGCTTTGAACCCCCGACCCCTGGAGCCACAGTCCAGTGCTCTACCAATTGAGCTACGCCCACCGTGAGGGACAAATTATAAACCCATCTCCTGTTCAGGATCATGTACTTGAAACCCCCTGAAAAATCCCGGTCTGTCCTTCGCCCCCATCCTGGAGCCTCATCATAGCTGGAAGAGAATCTTGATTCTGCGCAGGAAGTGGGTTATAATCTCAGCCCCATGCCAGTGATGTCCCAGGGAAGGCTTTCTATTCAGGAAGGACTTGATCTCTTTCGGGCCCCACTGCATTCCCTCCTGAACGAAGCCCTTGAGATCAAAAAAGCCCTTCACGGAGACAGGGTATATTACTCCGTCAATCTGCACATAAACTACACGGACTATTGCGTTTCCAGGTGCGCTTTCTGTGCGTTCTGGAGAGAGCGCGAACGTTCACGGACGCTGAGCCCAAAAGAGATTGTATCCAGTCTGAGCGAAGGGTTGACCGAGGTGCACATTACTGGAGGCCTGAACCCAGAACTTGGCATGGAATATTGTGAGGAAATGATAAGGGGTATAAGAAACCGATGCCCTGGAATCACCATAAAGGCGTTCACCGCAACGGAAATAGCCTTTATTGCCGAACGCGAGGGAATTTCTACGCTTGAAGTCCTCAAAAGATTGAAGGCTGCTGGGCTGGATGCACTTCCGGGTGGCGGCGCGGAGGTTTTATCCGAGCGCCTCCACAAGGAACTATTCCCAAGGAAGGCCGCTCCGGAGTCCTGGCTCGCAATCCATCGGCAAGCGCATTCTTTGGGGATAAAATCCAACGCCACCATGCTTTTCGGGCACGCGGAGACGCGCGAGGAGATAATCCGGCACCTTGAGCTTCTACGCGATCTCCAGGACGAGACCCATGGTTTTCTGAGCTTCATTCCCCTTCCGTTTCAGACGATGAATAACCCCCTGGGTCAGAAAACGAGGCCCATTTCGTCTCATGAGATACTGCGTATGGTAGCGATAAGCAGGCTCTTCCTTGATAATTTCTCGCATATAAAGGCCTATTGGGTAATGATGGGACCCAAATTGACGGCTGTCGCGCTAGCCTCGGGCGCTGATGATCTTGATGGGACGGTTGGCCTTGAGCGCGTTGCTCACTCAGCAGGTGCTCGGTCACCAGTTGGCCTTGCTGAGAACGAGGTAAGAGAGATCATTCGCTGGGCGGGTGGAATACCCGTTAAAAGGGACGGGCTTTATAACTTTTTATGAAAGAACTAATGAGTTTCTGGTTAAGGCCAGTGTTTTTTGACGAGTAGGGAACATGATCCTAGGCAGAATTCCGTATCTCAACTCCGACGCCTTCTTTAGGGGTCTGACAGGGCACAAGCTCGTTCCCATAATGCCACGCGACGCCGGAGCCATGGTTTCCGCGGGTCTGGTTGACGCGACGATAATGCCCTCCGCCACATTCTTCGCGATGGAAGGCAAGGTTTTTCCTCTCAAGGATTTTTGCATCTCAGCAAAGGGGACCGTGAGGAGCGTTCTTTTGTTCTCGCGAGTTGAAATGGGTAAGCTCGCTGGCGAGGAAATAGGCATAACGAAACAGACAGCCACCTCATCCGCTCTACTTGATGTTCTTCTCAGAAAAGCCTTTGGCGTGCATGGTTTCACATACACGGATGATGACCTCTATTCCCGGCCAACGGCCTACCTGGCCATTGGGGATGAGGCGCTTTATCTGCGCAAGAGGCTGAGATCATTCCCCGGATACAAGGCTTACGATCTGGGGGAGCTCTGGTATGATTGGACTGGACTACCTTTTGTCTATGCGCTATGGGTGATTCGCGGGGACATTGACGAAACCCTAGCGTCTGGCCTCGCGAGAGACCTGGCGTTCGCCCTCACGGCAAACCTCAATGATCTGGAGGGCCTGGTTGAAGAAAAGAGACGCAGGCTGGGGCTTTCCCGCGTGGAGGCGATCTCTTATGTAAGAGGATTCGTTTATCAGATGGGGCATGAAGAGAGAAAGGGGTTGGCCAGGTTCAGGGAATTGTTGGGCGTATGAGCCGGATCTCAAAAGACCAGGCTTTTGAACTTTTTGGGAAAGAACCCCTGCATTCCCTCGGTAGGTCCGCGCATGAGATCCGTTGCCAGATGAACGATCCCGAAAAGGTCACTTATATACTTGATACCAACATCAACTACACGAATATCTGTTCTTCCCATTGCTCTTTCTGTGCTTTCTGGCGTCCGGAAGGACACAAGGAAGCATATCTTATGCCCATGAACGAGTGGGAAGAAAAGCTGGCTGAGGCGGAGGCATTTGGAATCACCACAATTTTGCTCCAGGGCGGCCTCAACCCGGAACCCGGCCTTGACTACATGCTTGAGATGGTCCGGAGGGCAACAAAATACAGGGTTCACCTTCACGCATTTAGCCCCCCTGAGATACATTTCGTAGCTGAGAGGGAAGGTATCTCAAGCCGCGAGGTCCTTCAGGAGCTCTGGAACGCCGGACTCAGAACAATTCCTGGCGGTGGGGCAGAGATACTCTCGAATAGGCTCAGGGGTCGGTTCAGTCCGCGTAAGCTCTCCGCGGATGGCTGGCTACGGATAATGCGCGAGGCCCATGAGACAGGTTTCAAAACAACCGCTACAATGATGTTTGGGATAGGGGAGTGGCCAGAAGAAATAGTGGGTCACCTGGATGCCCTCCGGCAATTACAAGACGAAACAGGTGGGTTCACAGCGTTCATAGCCTGGGACTTCAAACCCGGCAACACGAGGCTTTCACATTTGCGGGCCTCGTCTCCCCTTCTCTATATAAGGATCATAGCCCTTGCCCGTGTTTATCTTGATAATTTTCCCCACATTCAAGCTTCCTGGTCTTCCCAGGGAAAGGAGATAGGCCAGCTGGCACTCTATTACGGAGCTGATGATCTCGGGAGCCTTCTCCTTGAGGAGAATGTCATGCGATCAGCCGGCCACAGACTCACAGCGACAGAATCCGAGATAAGAGAGCTCATAGAGGCGGCTGGTTTCAGGCCCGAGCGTAGGGACACCCTTTATAACCCAGATTAAGCCTGTCCCAGAATAGGGTTATTGAGAAGCTGTCTCAGATAAGATCCGCTCCAAGCCTCATTCTTAGAATTGATGGGCGTCAAAAAATCGTATTGTGAGACAGGCTCAAACAGGTTTTCAAACCAAAAACCAAATAGCACGGAACCGACAAGGTCTCCGAGCCACAGCGCAGGAGAGACCTGTGCCCTACTTTGGCTTGTTCGGCCTGCCGTCTGCTGGAAAGACCTTCTCGTATATCAGGTCGTATTCCTTGGCGAGCTGGTCTATCCTGCCCTTGAGCTGGTCAGCGTAGGTCTTATTCTCCTCAACCATCGCCTCCACCTTAGCCATCTTCTTCTCCAGGTTGGCGACCCGTTTCTCAAGGGCCTTGACCGAGCCAACAGTGGCACAGCCAGATGCCAGGACGGCCAACACGGCCATGGTCAGGTGCTTCCTCATGTCAAAAACTTCCAATTTGGTTTTGCAAGCTCAAATGATAATGGGGCACGAGGGGCAGGTTCAATTAGGCCGCAGGCTAAAGTCTGTGCTGGGAAAACAATACTGAGCTGGCCCCTAAAATCCTCCGTTCCCATGCGGGAGATTGGGTTAAATTTCTCGCTGGGCGTGGACTAAGGTTTCACCCCTCCGCCCTCGGCCTTCTTTATCTTTGAACATGCCCGTGTCCCACAGGATCGCTATGGCATCACCTCTCCACGCTTGGCCTTCTGGAGATCAACCGTTTGACCTGTTCCCTGGTCTCTATAAGGTTCATCCTGAGCTCCTCAAGGCTATCGGCTATCTGTCCGAGCCTCCCCGGCGCCCTCATTGTCACTGGACCGTCCAGGTCTCCAACAGCAATGCGCTTTGCCTCCCTGGCGAGACGCCTGGCTGGCAGAACGACCATCTGATGAAAGGTCAGGAGACCGAGCATGACCACCAGCATGGCCAGGGCCAGGTTGATCCACGTCATGAAAGCGAACGAGGGCCTGTTCCGAATGATATTCTGTATGGTGTTTTCAGCAATAAGGGACATTTCCTCCTGTCGCAGGGCCGCGCGGGTAACATAGAGCTCTCTTGCCTTTGTTTTGCCCAGGGCAAAGGCTGAATCCGCCAGGGCGATGTATTCATCCCAATTCCTGGTGAACTTCGCCCTGTCGCCCGGGCTGATGGGGAGCGAGCCGCCCTGGCCATCCTTTCCTTGAGATATTGATCTGGCAAGATTGCCGGTCATATCCCTCTCTACCCTGAACCTCTCCATCCAGACCGCCTCGCCCAGGATGTGATACTTCTCAAGGAAAACCTGTAGCCTGGTTGAAGACCTTTGGAAACGGGTCATCAGCACTATACTCTCAAGGTCTTTCTTTGACCTTGCCCTCTCGCGGGTTATCATGTATCCCTCCCAGGCGACCATCGCTCCCAGGGCCAGATAACAGGTCATAAGTAAAGCAAAGGCCCACCTCATTTGATAGCGATCCCCGCCTCTTGTGCCCTTTCGGATATGGCCGAGAGGACATCCCTCATGGTGGCCGGGTCATCCGAAAGATACGCCTTTGCCCCCGCGTATAACGCCCTATAGAAAGGTGCGGCCAGCTCATCCGGATCAACTCCAGGATCAACCCTCACCTTTCCGCCCTTCAGATCCACGATCCCGAGGAATGGGTTGAGGAGGGGGCATTCCGAGGAGTGCACCATCATGGACTCTCGTATGACCAGTTCAAATCCCTCCGCGCCGTTGTGGGCCTTGTGAACCATCTGATAAACCATTGAGTAGGTTTCCTCCAGGAACCTCGTCTTCATCTCTCTGGAGAATATCTGGCTCTCGACATCAATCGCCCGTTCGGTGTTCTGCACGCCCACCTTGCACTCGGCCACGGCCTCGGACGCGCGTTCCAGGGTGGAGGCCGCTCCATCAACGAATATGCCCGCTATCTCGCCAAAGGAAAGGAATATTACCACCTCATATTTTCCTTGGCCCCAGATGAAGCCGGTAAAACCAGCGGTCCGGAGCTTCTTGACCATCTCGGGCAGGTTGAACAGTTCGCCCGGCAGGTCCTCGGAAACGATCTTTGCCGCGAAATAGCCTATGAGGTGATGGATTAGATCCGGGTGAACATCATAGGCATCCATCACCCCCTTTTCCATTCGCAGTGTCTTTTCCAGGTCTTCCATGACCGAGGACGGAGACTCCAACCGCCTGCCAACATCGCTCTCAATGCCCCCGCCAACACAGAATCCATTATCAAGGAAAAGATAATAGCAGCTTCCGCCAGCAGTTATGCGCACGAAGCCTGTTCTCTTGCCTTCTTCAAGTCCTGCTATCTCCTTCTGGAGGTTTTTGTTGCTGACGGCCACGCCCTCGCGTATGACCGGAAATCTTATCCTGAACATGAAGATAATAATGATAATGGATAACGCGTGGAAGATCAAGGCCTCCCAGGCCACTTTACCCGCCCATGTGGGGTGTCTCTGCCTTGTTTGAAAAGGGACCGGGCGAGATCCTTCGTCTGGCTTGCCTCTTTTGGCTCAACTCCTATGGGGTTTATGGGTGCCAGCCGGAGAAAGGATCACGGATCCTCAAATACATGATTCTGCACAGAAAATGGGTTATAATTTTCGCCTTTGCAAAGCATAGAGGTTATCAAGTTCGGCCACTCGGTTTTGCATGATACCGATGATTTGTCCCGTGTTGCTGGTGTGATAAAGGCCCGGGTTGAGGCCGGAATAAGTCCGGTTGTGGTTGTCTCTGCTATGGGCGATCAGACCAACTACCTCCTATCCCTGGCGAAAAGGGTTTCCAGCAACACAGGAGATCCATGGGTCAGAAGGGAGACAGACATGCTCTTGACTGCAGGGGAGCGCATATCAATGACACTCTTGGCCATTGCGCTGAATGAGCTTGGGGTCAGGGCGCAGAGCTTCACCGGTTCCCAAGTCGGCATAGTCACGGACGAGAACTTCGGCAGGGCACGGATAAAGGAGGTGAAGCTCTTTCGGATAACCGACGCCCTGAAGAACGGCGTGGTGCCGGTTGTCGCGGGATTCCAAGGGGTCTCGGTGACCAGAGAGGTGACAACGCTGGGCAGGGGCGGTTCTGATTTGACTGCTGTCGCAATAGCAACCTGCCTGGGGCCTGATGTCCCGGCGAGGTTTTACAAGGATGTGGGTTGGGTTTATGCTTTGAACCCTAAACGTTTTGTCCGCGCCCGGAAGTGGGAAAGGCTTTCGTATGAGGAGGCCCTGGAGCTGACCGGGTTTGGCTCAGAGGTCATTCATACCAGGGCGCTGGCGCTGGCCGCGCGAAAACGAACCATGTTGGAGGTTAGAGGATTGAACGAAGGTGGAACCGAGATATCCGGAGGCCTTGAGGCCCCGGGCGTAAAGGCAATCGTCCTGGCGCCTGTGGCCTCGCTGGTCATAAGGAACATCCAAGAGGGAACCGAGTTTGAGGCCGGACTCCTCACTCGCCTCGCGAACGAGGGCATAGGGCCTCTTCTCCTCACTAGGACTGATAGGGAGATAACCCTGGCTGTTCACGCGAAGGACTCAGAGAGGGCAGCCGAACTCGTTGGAGGCGATGTCGGCCTGGAGCTCATACCGGGCGGGGTTGTTCTCTCCATAGTTGGGTATGGAATAGGTTCTGACCCAGGAGTCCAGAAGGAGGTGCTCTCTGCGCTCAGAAATGTCAAGGTCTACGCGATGACCTCCTCGGAACTCAGGCTATCCTTCCTGCTTAACTCCGCGGAGGCTCCCCGTGTGGAGGCCGACCTGGCGGAGAGGTTTGGCCTTAATGAGGGCTGATTTGAAGCTCAGGTGCTCATTGTGCAATTGTCCGATAGACATCGCCGAAGATGAGGATTTCGGCGATGATATATCTGAAGAGGATTTTGGGGAGGAATTTTGAAGAGCATAACGGACATCGTTCTCCTGGTCATTGACATATTAATGGTGGTCGCGGGTCAGTTTCTCATAAAGCACGGGGTCGGCCAGGTCGGGAAGTTCGGGGACATGGGCGTCACCAGGTTTCTTTTGGGTGCGCTCACCAACATCCATGTGATAACGGGCATAGGACTCTACGCTCTGAGCGCGGTGGTCTGGCTGGCGCTTTTGTCCAGGGTTGAATTATCCGTGGCCTACCCGATGCTATCTTTGGGATACGTTCTTATTGTCCTTGTCGCATGGGCCTTCCTCGGGGAACCCATGACAGTCTGGAAGGCCCTGGGCGTTGTGCTCATTGCAATTGGGGTGTGGCTAGTAAACAGGTAAATCCGAACCTGCACAACGCTCGTGATTTAAATGAAACCCCTGAAAAATCCCGATGTGTCCTTCGTCCATATTTGAGTCTGTCTCAGAATAGGCTTATTGAGAGGAACTCTCATGTAAGATCCGCTCCAGGCCGTATTTTTAGAACCAGAAGGCCTCACAAAATTGTATTGTGAAACAGCCTCAAAATGGGTTATAATTTCCCTATGAATGTTGTGATCCTCGGCGCTGGGCCCGGGGGCCTTTCCTCAGCCTATTTCCTGGCGAGGGCGGGGGTTGCGCCCGTCGTAATTGAAAAACAGGGTTTTGTTGGCGGTTTATCAAGAACGGTTCTGACCCCGGACAAGTTCCGTTATGACTTAGGGGGACACAGGTTCTTCACCAAGAACCGCATACTCCTTGAGATGGTCGCCGAGGTCCTGGGGGATGACCTCCTGATGCCAGTTAGGGTCTCAAGGATATATAAGGAGGGCAAGATGTTCCTTTATCCCATAAAGATAGGGGATGTTCTCAGAAAACTCAGCCTCTTCAGGGACGCGGGGTTTATCCTTGACTACCTTTGGGCAAAGGTGGCATACAGGGGAAAGCCTGATGTCTCGTTTGAGGACTGGGTCGTAAAACGTTTTGGCAGAGGCCTTTATCACTTTAACTTTGAGGAATACACGGAGAAGGTCTGGGGCATCAAGCCAACGGAGATATCCGCGGATTGGGCCGCGGAGAGAATACGTGGATTATCCCTGACCACAGCGATCAGGGAGGCGCTGTTCCCGAAGAAAGATAAGGGCCAGGACCTCGCGACCATAATTGACAGGTTCTATTATCCCAGATACGGCATAGGGCAAATATCCGAGAGATTCGCGGACTTCGCCGTTCAAAGGGGCGGCAGGGTTATCCTGAATGCTCCGGTCCATGAGGTAGTCTGGGAGGGCAGGCGCATCCTTTCGGTAAAGGCGGGAAACGAGGAGTTCTCTGTTGATCACATGATAAGCTCAATACCCCTACCAGCCATGCTGGCCGCAATGAAACCATCACCGCCACAGGATGTAATGGCCGCGGCGAAAAAGCTGGGGTTCCGCGACCTCCTCATAGTCTTCCTGAAGATAGCGAAACCGAATGTGACAAGTGATTCCTGGATATATTTTCCTGAGGCCAGGGTTCCCTTTGGCCGATGGCACGAGCCGAAGAACTGGTCGGCGTGGATGGTCCCAGACGAGGGGCTAACATCCCTTCCGGTGGAATATTTCGTGTTCAAGGGGGACGATGTCTGGAACGCAGAGGACAGCTCTCTAGCGGAGCGAACCGTTGACTTCATAGACCGGGAGTTCGGCTTCTTCGGCAAGAAGGATGTGATTGGATGGGAGGTAACCAGGGTTCCAGACGCATATCCCATATGGGACCTTGGCTACAGGGAACCCCTGTCAATCGTCCTCTCGTGGCTTGAACGTTTTGAGAACCTATACTTGATAGGCAGGAACGGGCGCCACCGCTACAACCTGATGGATCACTCCTTTGAGACGGGAATACTCGCGGTAAAGAGCATCCTTGACGGGGTGAGATACAACATGAATGATATTGATTGGGGCAGGGGATACCTTGAGGCAGGGGAGATATTGGTGATCAAAACGGGCTGAGAATAACTAGCGAAAAATCCGCCAGTCTCGCGAGCGAGGCCATGGACCCACCCGATCAACAACCGAGGCAATGAACCCTGTGTCCGCTGGTGCCATTCTTGAACCATCCTGCGGCTTTGTCTGATTAACAAAGGAGGAAATCAATCCGATTAACATAAGGGGAATGTTTCATGTGAAACATCTTTGCAAAGATGTTCAGGCGTAATCTAGAACGGAACTAGGTTCGTTTTATCCGTTATCCTGGCGACCGCGTGCGCGAGCAGGGTGAATGCTCCCTCAACATCATCCAGGTTGACCATCTCAACCGGGGTGTGCATGTTCCTGTTGGGAACCGAAACGAGTCCAGTCGCGACCCCTGCACGGGTGAGCTGAATTGCGTTCGCGTCCGTGCCTGTTCCCCTGGGTATGGCCTCCACGACAAAGGGTATCTTATTATCCGTGGCGGTCTTGACCAGGAGCTCGTGAACGCGGTGGTTTATGTTCGGGCCGCGGGCAATCACGGGGCCGCCGCCTAGTTTTATGTTTCCGAAGATAGATTGCTCCTTCCTACCCATGCCTGGGTAATCCGTCGCGAATGTCACATCAACGGCTATGCCAACCTTGGGATCTATACCGAAAGCGGATGTATGCGCACCACGCAGTCCTATCTCCTCCTGGACCGTAGCGACTGCATAGACCTCCGCTGATACCTTCATCTTGGACATGAGGCGAAGGGCCTCAAGGACAACAAACGCCCCTATCCTGTCGTCAAAACCCCTCGCGATCGCGTTCTTCCCGTATATAATGCTGAAGCCAACATCAATGACCCCAACATCCCCAACCGACACGAGCTTTTCTGTTTCCTCCTTTGAACCCGTGGCAAAATCAATCCAGAGGTCATCAATTTTCGTGGCCTTGGAACGTTCATCCGGTTCCATTAGGTGAATGGGTTTCTTTCCGATGACCCCGCGGACGGGGCCTGTTTTTCCCATGAACACGACGCGCTGGCCTGGGAGTATCTGCGGGTCCCAGCCCCCAACACCCTGGAACCTTGCAAACCCGTTTTCATCTATTGTTTGGATCATCAGGCCTATCTCGTCTATATGGCCAGCAAGCATAACCCGCGGTGAACCGCCCTTGTTCAAAATAGCGATGGTGTTGCCATGTAGGTCTGTTTTGACATGGTCGGCGAACTTTTTGGCTTCGGCTCTCCATATCTCGGCCGCGGGGCCCTCATACCCGGATGGGCTTGGGGCCTCCATAAGTCTCTTTAAAAAATCTAGCGATTCCTTTTTCATTTCGGAGCGCTCCTTGTGCACGCAAATTCTAAGCGCACGCGTTAAGGTATTTCAACCACCTGATTGTGGTGAGGGGTCATCCCTTGGATACCGGCATATGGATTGGGTTTGGTCATTCCCCGGCTATCAGCGAACCCAGGCCCTCGCCCCTGATTATCATGAGAAGCGCGCCCGGTTTCCAGATATTGAAGACCACTATGGGCAGTTTTCTCTCGCGCGCGAGCTGGACAGCGGTCATGTCCATGACCCCAAGGCCCTGGTCAAGAAAGGTTTTGTAGTTCAGCTCCGGGAGGAACCGGGCCGTAGAGTCAAGTTTCGGATCCGCTGTATAGACCCCGTCAACGCTTGTTCCCTTGAGCAGGACATTGGCTCCTATTTCGGCCGCGCGCAAAACCGCGGCAGTGTCCGTTGAGAAGAAGGGGTTTCCTGTGCCTCCCGCCAGGATGACGACACGGCCCTTTTCAAGATGCCTTATCGCCCTTCGGCGTATGTATGGCTCAGCGACCTGGTTCGCGGCCATCGCGGTCATCAGCCGGGTTACCAGGCCATGGGCCTCAAGATGGGCCTGGAGCGCGAGCGCGTTTATCATGGTCGCGAGCATACCCATGAAATCCCCGGTCACGCGCGAGACGCCGATGTCCTCAGCCCTTGCGCCGCGCAATATGTTCCCGCCTCCGACGACTATGGCAATCTGAGCCCCTGTCCCCTCTATGGCGGAATCTATCTCGCCAGTGACGAAAGCAACGGCCTCCCGGTCTATTCCGCCGACCC
Source organism: Caldifarciminota bacterium (assembly GCA_049969615.1). GTDB lineage: Bacteria > Hydrothermota > Hydrothermia > JBDRYB01 > JBDRYB01 > JBDRYB01. The sequence goes on along the minus strand of JBMFOM010000025.1, from coordinate 9,061 downwards.
TCTCCCCGCCCTTGCCGGCGAGGGCCTCGCCGGAGAGCTTCAGGAGAACGCGATTGTATTTCATAGAGTTGCAAATCTGTTATGGGTTTCAATCCTCTCCCACCTTGAAACGGGTGAAGCGCAAGACCCTGACGGAAGAACCGAGTTCCTTTGATGCTTCGGCGAGGTAATCCGAAACCGTCATCCCCTGTTCCCTGATGTATGCCTGCTCAAGAAGGACCCTCTCCTCGTAAAAGGTCTTCAGTCTACCCTCAACTATCTTGTCTATGACCTTTTCCGGCTTGCCCTGTTCAAGGGCCTGCTGGCGGTATATCTCCTTCTCTTTCTCAACGATCTCAGCGGGGAGATCATCCCTGGAGACGGAAATGGGTTCCATTGCGGCTATCTGCATGGCAAGGTTGCGCGCTATTTCAAGGGACCTCTGCCCTTCTGGTGCCTCCAGAGCAAGGATGACGCCGAGCATATCCCCCGGATGAATGTAGATGTCAACCATGGAACCGGGCTCCGCGAGATAAAGGGCAAAACGTTTTACCCGGATGTTCTCGCCTATACGAGCGACATGGTCCTTTATCACATCACCGGCCTTCGCGTTAGCGTAGTCAGGGAGTGGCATCTCAAGCAACGCTGGGACATCAGCAGGCCCGGACCCCGCTACCGCTCGCGTCAGCGCGGAAAGTAGTTTGCTAAACTCCTCTGTCCTTGCGACGAAATCAGTCTCGGAGTTCAGCTCCAGGATGACGCCGCGGCTTCTATCCACAGAGAGCCACATCCCGATCTTGCCCTCCTTTGCCTCGCGATCCAGGCGCTTGTCGGCGCGGGCAAGGCCGCGCGTCCTCAGGACATCAAGGGCTTTCTCTATATCGCCTCCGGCCTCCTCAAGCGCCTTCTTTGCATCCATGAATCCAGCGCCGGTCCTGTCCCGGAGTTCTTTAACGAGTTTAACGGGGATATCCATCTCACTGACTCCTCAGCGGTTGTTTTCCTCCCCTGCCCTCAAGAACCGCGTTGGCCATTGTCTCGGTCACGAGCTTTATTGAGCGGATGGCATCGTCGTTTCCGGGAATTGGATAATCCACAATAGTGGGGTCTGAATTCGTGTCCAGAAGGGCAGTTATGGGGATGCCAAGCTTCCTGGCCTCCCTGATGGCTATGTCTTCCTGAACCACATCCACGACAAACATGATATCAGGCATGACCTCCATATCCCTTATGCCACCGAATAGCCTTTGGAGCTTGTAGAGCTCCTTTTCCATCAGGGAGAGCTCCTTCTTGGTATAGGGAAGGGTTTTGCCCCCTGCCCTTAGTCCCTCCATCTCTGAGACTAGTTCCTCCAGCTCACGCATCCGGGTAAGGCGCTTTCTGATGGTTTCAAAGTTAGTCAGTAGACCCCCAGGCCAGCGCTCCGTGACATGGAAGACACCGGCGCGCTCGGCTTCCTCCCTGACAACTTCCCTGGCTTGTTTTTTGGTCCCCACGAACAGAATGTTCCCACCCCTGAAGGCAACATCCCTCATCTTGTCATAGGCCGCCAGGAGAAGGGGGAGGGTCTTTCTCAGGTCAATTATGTGAACCCCGCCCCTCTCGGTGAATATGAACTCCCTCATCTTGGGATTCCACCTCTGCCGAGGGTGGCCAAAATGAACCCCTGCTTCCAGGAGGCTCTTCAGGGACACAGGCGCCAGGTCAGCGCTTGGAGTATTGCCAACTGCGCCTTCTCTTGGTTCTTCCATACTTCATCCTCTCTTTTTCCCTGGGATCACGGCCCATGAACCCTTCTTTTTTGAGTATCTCGCGATAGCGGACATCCATCTGCGCCAGGCATCTGGAAATGGCGAGCCTCATGGCTCCGGCCTGGCCCGAAAGCCCGCCGCCCTCTAGCTTTACCGCGACATCAACCTTGCCAGCGACGCCGGTTTTGGAGAGGGGCTCAGTGGCCACCAACACGAGGTCTTCACGGCCAAAGTAAGCGAGGGGCCTCTTTCCGTTGACATAGACCCAGCCGTGGCCAGGCTCTTTGACCCTCGCCCTCGCCCTCGCCCTCTTGCGTGAGCCTGCCGCAAAAACGAAACGTCTATCTTCCATCAAAAGAACTCCTTCAGATCAACCGGTTTGGGAGACTGAGCGACATGAGGGTGATCCGAACCCGAGTATACCTTTAGTCTCCTCGCCATTTTCCTGCCCAGTCTGTTCCTGGGAAGCATCCTCTTTGTAGCGAGCCATATCAACCAGCCGGGGTGCCTCTCAGCCAACTGCCGGGCTGTGCGCTCCCGAAGCCCTCCTGGATAACCGGAATGGGAATAATACTTCTTGTCGTCCCACTTTCTTCCTGTGAGAACGATCTGGCTGGCATTTATGACCACAACATAATCCCCGACATCCAGGTGCGGGGCCCATATGGGTTTTCTCTTGCCTGTTAGCAGTTGTGCTACAGCCGAAGCGAGACGGCCAAGGGTCTGGCCCTTGGCATCAACAAGGTGCCAGCAACGCCCAGCCTCAATCTCCTCGGCTTTCGGCAGATAGGTTTTCATACTAATACATCTCCACTTTCGCTGAGAGCCAAAATTGTAAGGCCAGCCGGGAGGCCGTTTCAAGCGCGAGAGCTTGCGCGGGTTCCTCTGAAAGCTTTAACATTTTGCTGGAGGTAAATATGGCGTGGATTCTCTGCGGAGCTTGGCAGGTGTGGAGTTTTGGCCGGGGGAACATAACCCCGGAGGCCCTCGCTGTTGATAGTGGAGGGACAGTTCATCTGGTTTATCAGGGTGGAGGCAGTCTAATCCACTCCTGGTTTGAGGGAGACTCGTGGCCGAGCGAGACACTAGGGACATGCACTAGTCCGCCTGTTCTCAGGGTGGGGAAGTCTGACAAAGGCCTGCATGTTTTGGCGGGACGGAATCTGACCTATTACCATCGCTCATCAACGGGATCGGTTTGGTTCAAAAAGAGCCTGGGATACATTAGCGAGAATTACGACCTGTTGGTCCTGAATAACCCAATCATTGGTTTTTGTTCTTTTTATCCTGAGAAGATCTACAGAGGGGTTGGCGATACCCTTGGAAGCTTCACCGTGACCATAGTGGATTCCTCTTATGTTCAGTATTACCCTCCTGATCCCCCTTTTTACTACAGATACACCTATTCCGTGCGCGGGCCTGTGAGTGTATCCTCCTCTGGAGTCGTGTACTATAGTATCTTCACGGATAGCTATTACTACAAGAAAGACGCCCCCGTGCCCAACAGCTGCTCCTACGAATATGACGGCTTTGAGTATGAGTATTACCAGTACTATGAGTATAGCCCCTGCGGCCAGCGGGTGGACGATATGGCTTGCGAGGGAAGCTTTCTCGTTTATTACAACCCCAAGTATGAGTGCGACTACATAAGGACCTGGCCCATGAACGATACCATAAAGGGGCTTTTCTGGGGACCGGACATCTGCAAGGTAGGTTCTTACCTGCTAAGCGCTATAGGGCAGGACGACCGCTTTCCTTACCTGATTCGCGGGACCACTTATTATTTCGTGGATACCGTGCGCTCAATTTCAACCAGCTCCATAGCGGCTACTGATAGCCAAAACATATTCATCGCTTATGTAGGTTCTCAGGACAGCGTCGTCCGGGTTGCCCGCGGAGCTATCCCCAGCGACACAGGGGGACCTCCTCCCTCTGATTCCCTGCCTTTGCCTGGCCTCCTTCTCGGCTCCATCATCCTCAATGGCCCATCCCAGTCCGGGGGCTACATAAGGTTCACCGCGGGCCTGGGGGGTTTCATGGATTGTAGGCTTTATAGGGTAGATGGGGTAAAGGCTTATGCCATAGCCGGGGAAGTCAACCAAGGGGAAGAGGTAAGGATCCCCGTGGGTGGGCTGGGGCCTGGGATCTATTACCTCCGGGTGAAAATAGCGGGCCACGCGGGGCTTTATAGGGTGGTGGTTCTGTAGGGGCCGGTCTCTCCTGCGTTATCGCTTGAGGATCTTATCGGTTCTGTGCTTGCCCAACCGCAGGTTGAGACCTGCCTGATTCTCAAATGGTCTCAGAATGTCCGTGGCACTTGTCACAACTCAGGAAGCTCAATTCTTGCCCCCGGCCCGCGAACCTCCTCTCATCCTGAGCTGACGCTCTTGATAACTCAAGGCTTACAGTCTGCCACAAGAGCTGGTTAAAACCACGATGTAATCAGGAACCGAACGATTAGTCCCTCCAGCTCCCCACAACTGCCCTCACGAACGAGGCGCGCATTATGTCCTCTTCAAGCTCGATGAGCTTTTTCCCTGCCATCGCTTGCATGTGATACCTGCCAGACAGGAACAACAGCGCGTTCATCTCCCGGACCGGCATGGGTTCAAGCGCGCCTATGGCGATTCCCAGCCTAACCCATGAGATCATATCGGCCAGCTCCTCGTATCCCATGACCCTCGCGGCCCCCAGGGTAGCCAGCGCCCTCATGGCCCTGTCCTCCAGTATGGCCTCTGCTGACGCGACCATGACGGACCTAGCCTCCTTCTCCTGATCAATGACAAACAGAATTATCTCGTGGAAGGAACCTTGGGCATCGGCCGGACAGACCCCGGGGCCGGGCCTATATGTTATGTTAACCAAACAGCCGCGCGGTTTTGGCCATCCCCTGAAAAACCCATTGGTTTTTACTCCAGTCCTTTCCAGGCTCTCGCGCAGGAAAACCAGCTCGTCTGTGTGGGTCATGCCAGGAAGGTGCAGGAGGGCCCTGAAGCAGAGGCCGGATCCAACCTCCTCAAGGTTTGGGTTGAGAAAGCCGAGCTCAGGATCGTAAGCGAATTCCACGGCTCGCCCGGCTGATTCCGCGGCCTCCGTGGCCCTACTGAACACGGATTCGCTGATCGCGCCTCCGGAATACGAATAGAACCTGAGGGTCTCGCGCGGCCCCACGCTGACGTGCAATCCTCCGCGTCCGGAGAAAACAATTGAGGCCCCTTTCATGTAAGGGTATTTCTCCCATATGACGCTCATTACGCTTTTTTCTGGTTCGGAAAACCTCGCCTCTGGACCAAAGGCAGTCGCGATGGCCCTTGATGCGGCCCTCTTCTGTTTCCCCTTTCCAATGCCCGCCTTGGGCCAGAATTTGACGCCAGCAAGGGAGCGCGCAACCTCCACCCCTGAATATATCACCGTTTCTGAATACAAGCCCGTGGCCGAAACCCACTCAGGCCTCTCCTCCGCGATCCTCCGGATATCCTTCATCTCACAAGCCGTTTTCTCAGGCCCTCTATCTCATCGCGGAGGCTCGCGGCGCGCTCGTAGTCCTCCTCTTGGACAGCGAGCATGAGAGCCTCGTGGAGTTCCTCCACACGACGGGCAATGTCCCTGGATTCCGGGTCCCTGAAATATGGTTCGCCCGGATAGGTGAATGAGCCAAATCTTGAGCCGAGAAAACCCTGAATTTCCTTCCTGAAAGCCGAGAAGCACTGGGGACACCCAGCCCTGCCTCTCACGATCTCCGTTTTACTCGTGCCACAGCTCGGGCACCTTTTTTCTGCCATAGGAACTCCCTGGCTGTTTCGGTTATGCCCAGGCTATCCAGACCCGTCATCCTGAGGAGTTCAGCCCTTGATCCATGGGTGATGAACCGGTCCGGAAGGCCGATGCGCCTCAGTTTTATCTTGTTGAGCAGACCTTTTGCCTCAAGGAACTCAGCTACTCCGGCGCCAAACCCCCCTGCCAGAACTCCCTCCTCCACGGTGATCCATGCCATTGGACCGCCCTCCACAAGCGCCAGAAGGAGCTCTTCGTCCATGGGTTTTATGAACCTGGCGTTGATCACCTCTGCGGAAACCCCGTCCTTTTCAAGCTCAGCGGCCGCATCCAGCGCCGGATAAACCATAGCGCCGGTAGCGATTATCGCTAGGTCAGAGCCGGGCCTCAGGACCTCCCAGCTTCCGATGGGTATGAGCTCTGGCTCCTCCTTAACCGGGACGCCCGGCCCCGTGCCCCGCGGGTATCTGACGGATATTGGCCCCTGATCGTGATGGACCATTGTCCAGACCATGTCAGAGAGCTCGTCCTCGTCTTTCGGCGCCATGATGACAATGTCCGGCACCATCCTCAGGTATGCGATGTCAAAGGTTCCGTGGTGGGTGGGGCCATCGTCACCAACCAGGCCAGCCCTGTCCAGGGCAAACCTAACAGGCGCCTTGTGCAGGGCCACATCGTGGATTATCTGGTCAAAGGCCCTCTGCAAAAAGGTTGAATATATGGTGCAGAAGGGAATGAGCCCTGACATGGCCATGGCCGCGGATGAGGTAACAGCGTGTTGTTCCGCTATCCCAACATCAAAGAGCCTTTCCGGGAAACGTTCCCTGAAGTTGGCTAACCCAGTCCCGAGGCACATCGCCGCGGTGATGGCCACAACCCTCTCGTCCCTTTCGGCCGCTCTGACAATGGCATCACCATAGACCTGTGAGTAGGCGGGGGGGCCGGGTTTCTTTATGGGTTCGCCGGTCTCCTTTATGAACGGCCCGATGCCGTGGAACAGCTCCGGGTTCCGCATCGCGGGTTCGTACCCCCTGCCTTTCTGGGTTATCGCATGGACCACAACCGGCCCATCCGTGAAATATCTGACATGCTCAAGTATGTCAATGAGCTGATCTAGATCATGGCCACCGACCGGCCCGAAATATCTCCAACCCAGCTCCTCAAATATGACCGTCGGGATCATCAGGTTTTTCAGGGATTCCTTCATCTTCCACGCGACGGTCTTTGCCTTCCGGCTCACCGGATTGTCCGGTATGGACGCGAGCAACTCCTTGATGTCCTCCCTGACCTTGTTGTAGAGCTTGTTCCCGGAGAGCTTTGCCAGGTAGTTTGACAACCCGCCAACATTCTCGGCTATGGAACGCTCGTTGTCGTTGATGATTAGGAGCATCCTCTTTTTCAGGTGGCCAGCGTGATTCAGGGCCTCCATGGCCATGCCGCCGGTCAGCGCGCCGTCGCCAACAACGGCTATGATGTTGTAATCCTCGCCCGCCATGTCCCGCGCTATTGCCATGCCAAGCGCGGCCGATATCGCGGTGGAGGCGTGGCCCGCGCCAAAGGGATCGTGGGGGCTTTCGGCCGGCTTAGTGAAACCAGAAAGCCCGTTCAATTGCCTGAGGGTGTGAAACCTATCCTTCCTGCCGGTGAGGAGCTTGTGCGCGTAGGACTGGTGGCCGACATCCCAGATGATCCTGTCCCTTGGGCTGTCGTATATGTAATGGAGGGCTATTGTGAGTTCAACTACTCCCAGGCTCGGTCCGAGGTGGCCGCCGTTTCTGGATGTGACATCTATCAGGATTTCCCGTATCTCCCCAGCGAGCTCGTATAGCTCCTTAACGCTCAGATTTGTGAGGTCGCGGGGAGAGTCTATTCTTTCAAGAATGCTCATACCAAAATTATAACCCACCTTCTGCGCAGGATCAAACACTGGGGGAGACCGGCCAGATTCTGATGCAATGGTTCTAAGTCCTTGTATTTGTTAGGGATCCCAGATTGAGCCGCGCCCGGGTTCCAGAGATAAACTGAGCAATTAGCTATGATGAGGCTGACAAACCGGGATTTTTCATGGGTTTCATAGAGTGAATCCCGGCGCACCCGTGGTTTATCCTTATGCCCGTGGACAAGACCCAGCTAAAAAAGGTCAAAAGGGGAATACAGATAGCCCTGATCATATTCGGCCTGGTCGCGATAGTCGTGCTCTATTTCACGGTTGATCCCAAATTGACCTGGGAGGCCCTTCAGAAATCAAGGCCAATTGGGCTATTGGCGGCTGGCGCGCTTTGGACTGCCTGGTTCCTGACTGACGGCCTCAGGACCCGGCTCCTCGCGAAGACTCTGGGACAGAACCTTCCATATTCAACCGCTCTGGACATGATCGCCGCCGGGATGTTCCTCGCGGTAGTTACCCCTTTCCAGGTCTCCGGCCTTCCATATCAGCTCTGGATATTCCGAGAGGATGGCAAAATAGACCCCGGCCCCGGTACCGCGCTAATTGTCTTGAGGGGGCTTCTCATCTACATCTTCGTCTTCGGGACCGCTCCTTTTGCCCTGTGGGTTTTCGGGATAAGGGAACAGTCCGGTTTCTTCAAGGCAGTGCTCATCTATTTCCTGGTCATCGCGTCGGTCTTCTTCCTGGTCTTTCTCCTTTCCTTGATAAACCCGGAGGCCCTCACGAAAGCGATCCGGTGGAAGAAGGCGCAGGGATTTCTCAGGGGTTTCGTGGAACAGATGAAGGAGATGCGAAAGGCCATAGGAATGTTCTTCGGGGCAAAGAGGCCTGCGGCCCTGGTCGCTACAATAGCGCTCTCGGTGGTCTGTCTTATCTTCTACTGGTCAACGGTCCCAGCGGTGCTCTGGGCCCTCGGGCTCAGATTTGATCCCCTGAAAGCGTTTCTCCTGCAAGCGTTGCTTCAGGGCGCGCTCTTATACTCCCCAACACCAGGCGCGGCGGGTATCGCGGAGGGCGCCGGCGCGGCGGTTTTCTCTTCCCTCTGTCCAAAGCACCTCCTTGGGGTTTTCATCGTGCTCTGGCGGTTCTTCACGGTCTACATGACCGCCATCGTCGGCGGGTTCTTCTTCTTCAGGAGGGCGGGGAGGATGGGGTGAACTGAGCGCTTGATTGATCCTTCGCGGCAAACGGGTTCCAAATATCCCTCCTATGTGTTAGGCTGTTATGCTTCGGCGAATTTCACTTCTCCTGCAATGAAGCCCCTGAACTCACCCGACGCACCTCAGCCCTCCACGGATTGAAGATGGGACATTCAGTTCCCCGTAAACACCTGTGCCACAAGGGTCTCGCAATCGGGCCGGGGTTATGAGCGTGAGCAGGAGGGCAAGGTTTATGTTGCTCATCCCACCAGACAGGGATGGCCTTGTCTGAGGGTTTCTCATAAACAGCAAAGACCAGAATGGGTTGAAAGTGGGTCAGGTGAGACTTGGTCGGCCGCGGCAAATCGGTTATAATATGCGATTGTATGATGTATGGCTTAGCTCTTGAGAAGTAGAGGAGGCGTTTTATGACTTATATCTTCTTGTCTATCCTGATAGCGGCCGGGGCA
>JBMFOM010000024.1:0-20608 GCA_049969615.1 Caldifarciminota bacterium | reverse complement strand
GATGTGAACCCGAACCACCGCTGTGGTGTCGCTGGGGCCTATAGGGTTTCCCATCTCATCCTTCGCGGTATCTGGCAAGAGTAATATCCTGCCCCAAAAACGGGTATCATGTATGACAATGCCTACTCCATAACCCAGACCCCTGATGGAGGCTATGCGGTAGCGGGAGGGACATGGAGTTTCGGCGCCGGCATGAATGATTTCCTCGTGCTCAAGCTCGCTAGCAATGGCTCTCTTTCCTGGGCCAGGACATTCGGGGGGACGAACGAAGACTGGGCCTTCTCCATAACCCAGACCTCTGATGGAGGCTATGCGGTAGCGGGATACACATATAGTTTCGGCGCCGGCGCTACTGATTTCCTCGTGCTCAAGCTCACGAGCAACGGCTCAGTTTCCTGGGCCAGGACATTCGGAGGGACGAGCGATGACTATGCCTACTCCATAACCCAGACCTCCGACGGAGGCTATGCGGTAGCGGGATACATACGGAGTTTCGGCGCCGGCAATTGGGATTTCCTCGTGCTCAAGCTGGATCAGGACGGGAACTACCCTGGGTGTGTTCAGGCCTGCTCACCGACCGTGGGTACCCCAACCCCGAGCACATCCTCGCCATCCCCGAGCACATCATCACCTTCCCTGGGTGCAATCTGTTCGCCAACTGTGACAACACCAACCCTCACGATAACCGACGCGTGCCCGCCAGCTGAGCTTTACGAGCAGGACACCTCATATGAACCCGGAATAACCTGCTCCCCTGTATCCGGCGGCCTCGTGTTCAATTCAAAGGCCGAGCTCGGAATAAGGATATACTCAGCTGACGGCAGGCTCGCATATTCCGGCAACCTTGAGAAGGGCCAGAACCGGATAAGCCTCGGCCAAGGGGTCTACCTCTGGAGGGCTGGAGCACACAGGGGCAAAGCAGTCGTAAGATAATCCCCAGCCCTGGCCGTATTTGCACCTTCTCGGCCCCGGCCTTGAGGATCCGGGATCCGGATTTTGCTGATAAAATAAGGGGGTCTTTGATAAAGTAGCAATAACTTGTTGGTTTGGGCCAGGAGCAATTTGTCCAATAGGGCCCCTGAAAAATCCCGGTTTGTCCTTGGTCCCTATCCGGGCGCTTCATCATAGCCAGCGGGATTTTTAAGGGGTTTCATAGCGAGAAAATCACGCCGTAATTAGACCGGCTCGTATTCAGCGAGGAAAAACTTGAGTTTACGGGGAGCGTAGGCGAGCCGGTAGCCCTTGATCAAACTGTTCTTTGAAAGTATCTCAACACCTGTTTCAATCACATGATCCAGATGGGACTGCGTATAGACCCTTCTCGGGACGGCGAGGCGAAGCAGGTCGCGCGGGGAATCCACCCTGAAAAGGAGAGAATCGGTCTCGGTCCCCCTTACCCCTCCCTCCGTGTAAAAAGCGCAGGCAAGAGCGTGGCCGGGAAACTCCTCTCTGGGTATGTGTGGCAATGCCCCTGAAGCGTCAATATAGACAGCATGGCCCCCTGGCGGCCAGAGCAACGGGAAACCCGAATCTCTCAGGCCCTCAGCGAGATAAGCAACTTGGGCAATCCTGTATCCCAGGTGATCCTCATCAGTGGCCTCGGAAAGCCCTTGCACTATTGCTTCAAGGTCTCTCCTGGCCATCCCGCCATAAGCCGGAAAACCCTCCCAAATGATCATTGTCTCCCTTATGCTCCGGGCAATAGCTTCGTCTCTGGTCACGACAAACCCGCCGGTGTGGGTGAGGAAATCTTTCTTGGTGCTGAGAGTGGCTATATCAGCAAGATGCAGTATGTCCCGGATTATCTCGGAGACCGGCTTATCTATTCCCTCCCTTTGTTTTATGAAATAAGCGTTCTCCGCTATCCTGCAGGCATCCACCCACACGAGCGCGCCGTGTTCTTTTGCCAGTCCGGAGGCGAGCCGGATGTTCTCAAAAGAGGCGGGTTGACCTCCGCCAAAGTTGTTGGTCAATGTCATCACAACAGCCCTGATGCCACCCCCCTTGAGGCGATCTTCAAGCGCCTCCAGATCAATGTTGCCCTTGAACGGGCTATCCAAGAATATGTCGGCGGATTCCGGACAGGGTAGATCAATGCCACGGGCTCCCTCATATTCAATGTTTTCCCTTGTGGTCTCAAAAAGGGTGTTTGAGAGAACCACATCCCCCTTTTCCAGAACCGCCGCGCAGACAACCCTCTCGCCTGCCCTACCCTGGTGAACAGGGATCACATGCGGCATTCCCGTGAATTCCTGGACAGCGGTCTCAAAACGCTCCCATGACCTCGGGCAAGCGTAGGATTCGTCCGCTGACATCATCGCAGAGAGCTGATCCTGGCTCATGGCCCCGGTGCCGGAGTCAGTGAGAAGATCAACCATCACAGTCCTTGAAGGAATCCGGAACAGGTTGTATCTCGCGGAGGCAAGCGCTGATTGCCTTTCCTCTCTGGTTGTTATGGTTATTGGCTCGGTTATCTTGATCTTGAAAGGCTCAAACGGATGTTTCATGGTCCAATATTTTAAGGGACAGAATGGAGCGAGTGCCTCTGTTATACCTGGTCAGGAGAACCTCTGCGCTCAAGATAAATGCTCTGTATCCAATCAATACCCCACGCGACCGCTTCCGGGAGATCAGCACCCACGGCAAGTCTGCCAGCGATGGCCGCGGAGAGAGCACAACCCGTTCCCCTTTTATTGGGTTTTCTGGCATGGGGAAATATTCGCGCCACGCCGTCTGACCAGAGGAGATCAATGGGTTTATCAAGGTGGCCCCCCTTGATAAGCACAGCAGTGGGGCCCATTGAGGAGATCAACTCGCCCACCATTGCCATATCCTCTGGGTCGCTGGGTTTGATCCCTGTCAATGTCTCGGCCTCGTCCAGATTGGGGGTCACGAGCCGCGCGAGGGGAAACAGCTCCTTGCGGAGGACACCCAGCGCACCCGGCTCAAGCAAAGGTATGCCGGATGAGGCGTTGATGACCGGATCAATCACCAGAGGCATGGGATGTTCCCTGAAAAATGACGCTACAGCCCTTATGTTATCCGCTGAAAAAAGGACACCGGTCTTGGCCGCGGATATTTTCCCGTCCTCAAGAAGGGCAACTAACTGCCTAAGGACAAAATCGGGCGAAACCGGAAGGACAGCCCTCGCACCAGACAAGGACTGCGCGGTAAGCGCGGCCACGACCAGAAGGGGAGTTGCTCCGGTGGATTCAATGGCAAAACGGTCAACCAGGAGGCCGGCGGAACCGGAGGGATCAAATCCAGCTACCGAGAGGCACCTCAAGCCAAACCCTCGTAGAATTGCTTCATGAGGAGCGCGTCATCCTCCAGGATCGGGCTTTCGGATATAACGGTTCCCGAAACCCCCCTCTCTCGGAGAACCGAAAGAACACCCCTCCAGTTCATATCAGATTCCTCAAGTGGAATGTGTTCGCGCTCGCCCTTGGCAGTATAGACTATGCCGGATATGTGTATGTGCATGTTATTGAGGGCGGATGAGCCAAGGCTTTTTTCAATGATGTCAACAGCCGCATGAAACTCCTCCGTGGTGTTCATCGCTCCACCTGACCTGGCGTGAAGATGAGCGAAATCAACGCATGGCAAAACGCCTGGCAGTTCCGAGGAGAGCCTAACAAGCTCCTCCAGCGAGCCATACTGGGTTGGTTTGCCAGTTGTCTCAGGCCTGAGGATGACATCAATGCCCTCGTGCGCAAGTGTTTCCCGGATTCGGACGAGGGATTCCTTGACCCTCTCGTGCACGAGCGCGGCCTCATCCCCGGTGTAGAATGCTGGGTGAAAAACTATGTCCCTTGCGCCTGCGGCAAAACCAACCCTGGCAGAATCAAGGATGTAGGCCTCCGACCTGGCAAGCTTTGGCTTCTCTTTGGCATTCAGGTTTATCCAGTAAGGGGCATGGACGGATAGCCTGATACCCAGTTCATCCGCAATTGCCTTTACCCTTGTCGCCAGGGCAGTGTTCATGTGGACTCCGCGGACAAACTCCAGCTCCATACATCCCAGGCCCAGCCTCGCTACCTCCCTCACGCCCTCGTCCGTGCCCTGGCCCTTTGTTCTGGCCGGGACGCCCGCTGTGCCAAAAAGGAGCTTCATAAAAATCCGCAATTAAAAATAAACCACACAGACCATCATTCACCCTCGGCAATACCCATTGCCCTTTTGCAACTCTACCTCACGAGCTTTTTTTCAACCCTGTTGATACCCTCCTCTGTTATGCTCCAGAACCTGTCCTTCATCTCAACCAAGCCCAGCCGCTTCATGTAGCCGAGAGTGGTTGAAATGGCATTGGGAGCCTTCTCACCTACCGAGACAATGGCCCTGCTGATCTCCCTGGGTCTTACCCCTTTGGTCTCGCCCTTTTGGTGAAGGTAATAGAGGTATAGAAGGGCCTTGTCCACCTCCTTCTTCGGGAGGGTCTTTTTGTAGAGATCTACAAGGCCAGGCTCCTCCACAGTGGCTGAGTTAGCCTCTCTGCCTGCAGGAGCAATCTCCTTTACCGGCGAGGCCGCCTTTATCTTTCCCGCGTGAAGATATTTAAACTCCTCAAGCATCTCGCGTATATACCCGGATTCCTCGCCGGACACGGAGAGCTCGTTGTCGCCTATCTTGATATACAGAGTATATCTTTTCTCCATATTTTCCATGTGAGCACCTCACTTTGCGGAAAATCAACGCATAAGGGTTATATTATAAATGATCCGGGTGGAATTAGTCAAATATCCGCGTTCGCTCACAAAAAATCTAACCCAAATGGGTTCGTTCGCTCAAAATAGAATTCTAACTATGAGCCCTCCTCATAGAAATCCCTTAGCCTGAAACCTTATCATCTGGTCGCTTAGGGTTAGTTTTTTATTTTGAGCGAATAGGACCCTCGTTTTTTCCAGGACACTAATGTCATCACGCTCATCGCAAGGGAAAGCCCCAGCAACAGAAGGGTTATGAGGAGGAGTACCGAGTTCAACGCTGGATGGGCGAGAAGAAACCGCGAGAGATTCCAGGCCTGCCAGACGAGCGCCGCGATGGTGGTGAGGAGCATGAACATGGCCGGGATCAGGGTCAACCAGTAGGGTTTCCTGGTCGCCAGAAGCCACGAGGTTATTACCAGGAGAGCAAGCGCGGCGGTCAATTGATTTGCCGAACCAAACAGGGGCCATATTGCCTTCCAGGAACCGGTGATAGCAAGGAGGACAGCAGGGACAATGACTATTCCCGTGGCAAGCCAGCGGTTTTTTAGGCCGGTTAGCTCGGAGAATATGTAACGCGCTATGCGCGTCGCTGTGTCAAGAGTCGTCAGGATGAATGCATTCAGGATTATCACGCCAAAAATCCCTCCGTATCCACCAAGGAATGGTAGGGTGAAATCATACGCCTTACCAAAAATGGATATTGGATTGCCCGTTGCACCGAGGCCAAGGGCACCAACCATCACAATGACCATCAGCGAGAGAAGCCCTTCGCTAACCATAGCACCATACCCTATTCTTTGGGCATGGGTCTCGCTGGGCAGTTGTTTTGATGTGGTACCGGATGCAATGAGGGAGTGAAAGCCGGATATCGCACCGCAGGCAACCGTGACGAAAAGCATGGGCCAGAGGGGGCCCTCTTTTGGCAGGAAGCCAACGAATGCGGGCGCGTTCAGTGCTGGCCGGCTTATGAATATTCCGGCATAGCCTAAGATGAGTCCGGCAAACAGCAAAAAGGCCGAGAGGTAATCCCTTGGTTGGAGCAGATACTGGACCGGGAGCACTGAGGCGAAAAACGCGTAGATAAAAAGCCCTATGACCCAGACCCAGATGGGCCCAGGCGAAAAATTCCAGACGGCTCCGAGAAACAGAAGCCCAACCAGGATCAAAAGCCCCATAACTGTCACAAGCCAGGAGGGGATTTTTGTCCTATATAACAGAAAACCAACGAGGGAAGCAACAGGAATCAGTCCAACAGCGGGCGGGATTACGCCGCGGACGGTGACCATTGATTCGGCCGCGAGCACGGCGAAAACAGCAACAACAAGGACAAGGGCCAAAAGAACAAAAAGGGAGAACATCACCCTCGCCCACCTGGACACGAAAAACTCCGATGCCTCTGATATGGACGAGCCGCCTCGCCTGAGCGAGAGAACAAGGGAGCCAAAGTCATGAACCCCTCCGGCGAAGACAGTCCCGGCAAGGACCCAGGCCAGGGCAGGAGCCCATCCCCAAGCGATGAGGGCGACTATCGGGCCAACAATTGGGCCGGCTCCGGCTATGGAAGAGAAGTGGTGGCCGAAAAGAACAACCCAGTTTCTCGCCGGGACATAGTCAACCCCATCACGTTTTGTGACAGCTGGGGTTGGGTTATCAGAGGAAACACCATAGATCCTGGCCGCCAGACGGCCGTATGTGAAATATCCCCCAATGAAAAAACAAGCTCCGAGTAGCGCCAGGAGTATCCCGCTCATTTCGGAAATATCACTGAACAGACGGCACTGATGATGAGGACATCTGACAGTGGCCCTGGAAAAACGCGCCTTCCTCTATCACCAGCTTAGAACACGCTATATCCCCTTCCATTTTAGCAGTTGAGGAGAGCTCTGCCCTGCCTTCCACTATGAGCTTGCCATTTATGCGGCCGGAAAGAACTGCTGAAGTGGCTTTGACCTCGCCATCCACAACCCCATCCTTGCCTATGACAAGCTCACCCTGGCATGAAACATTGCCTTTTACATGGCCGTCTATTCTGGCCCCAGCCTTCACAGCGACATCGCCAATGACCTCGGCCCCCGGCCCTATTATCGTGTCAAGAGAGACCTTCTTCTGAGGCTCAGGCCCCTTGTCTTTCTTATCGCCAAACATTTCTCCCTCCTTTAGATATTTGCCATCGCGTCAACCAGGGAATCCAGCTCCTCCTTGGTTCTCTTTTCGGTGACGGCTATGTTAAATGAGTATTCACAGATATCCTTGGGAAGCTCCGGCCCAACTAGGAAACCCTTCTCGGAAAGGGCCCTCATCACATCAGTGGATTTCTTATTCTCGTTATAAACAGAAAACTCCCTATAGAAGGGCGCCCTGAACGTGAGGCCCCAACCCGGAAGGGAAGATATTCTCTCGGCAAGGTAATGGGCCTTCTGAGCAGATTGCTCCGCAATTTCCTTGAGTCCCTCCTTGCCTATAGCTGAGAGATAAACAGAGACGGCCAGGGCAATCAACTGCTGGTTCGTGCATATATTGGATGTAGCCTTCTCGCGCCTTATGTGCTGTTCCCGGGTCTGGAGGGTGGTGACGAAACCCCGCTTTCCATCCGCGTCCTCTGTAACGCCCACAATGCGCCCAGGCATCTGTCTCACAAACTCCATCCGCGCTGTAAAAAGGCCGAGATATGGCCCACCGAAAGAAAGGGGCAAACCAAGTCCCTGTGCCTCCGCGACAGCTATGTCTGCCCGGTATTCCCCGGGCGGTGCGATCATACCAAGGGAGGTCGGCTCAAAGAAGCTTATGAGCAGGGCATCCTTTTGGTGCACGGCCTCGGAAATATCAAACGGGTCTTCCAGGACCCCGAAGAAATTGGGATGCTGAATTACGACAGCGGCCGGCCCTGCCTTCAGAGCCGCGATTAGGCTGTCGGAGGAGATCCGGCCGGTCTCTTCGTCGTATTCAATCTCTATGAACTCAGGCCCGATGCCGTGCAAGTAGGTCTCAACCACCTTCTTGTATAGTGGATTGAGATTTTGGGGCAATGCAACCTTGTGAACCCCTTTAACCCTGAAAGCCATGAGGATAGCCTCTGCCAACGCGGAACCACCATCATAGACAGAGGCGTTGGAGACCTCCATGCCCGTGAGCTGACAGACAAGAGACTGGAACTCATACATGGCCTGAAGGGTCCCCTGGGAGACCTCGGGCTGATATGGGGTGTAGGCGGTATAGAACTCAGAACGGGAGATCACTGTGTCAACTATGGCCGGAGCATATGAATCGTAGGCTCCTCCACCTAGAAATATCTTCAGGTTTGACCTGTTCAGAGCGGAGAGACGCTCCATTAGCTCTTGGACCTCGGCCTCTGATATGGGCTGGGGAAGGTTCATACCGGACTTAGTCCAGAGCGCTTCCGGTACAGCAGCCTTCATGAGATCAATGACCGTCCCAAAGCCCATGGCCGCGAGCATCTCCTCCCTTTCCTGGGGCGTATGGGGGAGATAATGATCTATGGGCATATTAGTGCTCCAGGGTGGCTATGTAGGCGGAGTAATCAGGACCGGACATCAGGTTGGCCTTCTCTGCGGGGTTGGAAAGCTTGACCCTTATGAGCCAACCCTCTCCATAGGGATCGCGGTTCACTATACCCGGATCGGCCTTCACGGCCTCGTTGACGGCTATCACCTGCCCGGACAGAGGGGCATATATGTCTGATGCGGCCTTGACTGCCTCAACCGCACCGTAGGCCTCAAATTGTTTGACCTGCACTCCAACCTCAGGGAGGTTCAGATAAACGAGGTCAGAGAGCATGCTCTGCGCGTAGTCGGTTATCCCAAACAGGGCCTCGTCGCCCTCTATCTTGGCCCACTCATGTTCCTTGGTGTAAAAAAGGTTATCAGGTATATTCATGGTTCTGCTCCTATAGCTCGCAAATTATACCGCAGACGAAAGGGAAGGATCAAAAGCACTGCTCACCAAACACCAGAACCGAGCTTACAAGGAAAGCCTATCCACCCGAAGTCCGGTATATTCTCTTGGCCCTCCTGCCTATACCGGTGAGGATGTCATACGGAATCGTCCCGGCTTGTTCCGCCAGCTCAAGAGCCGTTATCTCCTCGTCTCCGTCCCTACCTATGATGGTGGCCACATCTCCAACCTGGGGCAGGGGCTCCTCCGAGGCATCAACCATCAAAGAGTCCATGCAAACTACACCCCTGATCCTCCTCCTCTTTCCTCTTATTATTATCTGGCCGGCATTTGCAAGGTTCGGCGGGAACCCATCCGCATACCCAACGCCAACAACAGCTATCCTGGTCTTCTTTCCGGGAACAAAAAGCGCCCTGTATGAGACCCCATGGCCGGGAGGAATCTCTTTTAGCTGAATGACCCTTGATCTAAGGGCCAGAGCCGGTCTCAGCTCAAGGGTACCGATAGAGGAGCGGTCCGGATAAGAACCATAAATAGCTATTCCTGGTCTCACGCCATCAAGGTGCGTCTCTGGGAAACGCATCAACGCGGGAGAACTAGCCATGTGCCTCATGACGCCCACAGGGAGGTTTTTTGTCGCGGCCATAAACGCGTCCAGCTGAGCCATGGTCATTGCCCGGTCAAAGCCCTTTGATAAATGGGTAAAAACACCCTCAAGCATGAGTTCTGGACACGAGAGTATCCTTTCAAGCACGGAAGGGGCCTCGTCCGGGAGAAAACCTGTTCTGCCCATGCCGGTGTCTATGTCAAGGTGGACAATCGCTCTCTTGCCCAGTCTCCTGGCCGCTGATATGGCCGCGGAGAGGCTCTCTGGAGAGCCAACAGTTATCCTCGCCCCGCGTTCCAGGACAGCGAGCGTGCCCTCCACATCAGGAATGGGATAAAGGACGAGGAGGGGCCTGGTCAGACCATAGTCAAAGAGCTGAATGGCCTCGTTGACCGTTGCCACAGCAAATATATCAGCCTCCGGCATGTGCTTTATTGCCTCCCTGACCCAGTGACCATAGGCATCTGCTTTCACAACAGCGATGATCTTCCGCTCGCCGACCAGCCCTCTTATCTGCCGTAGGTTGTGGCTGAGCGCCCCTGGATCAACATCACACCAACAGCGATCAAACATGATTAAATCCTCTCACCCTTAAAGAAACCAGCAGCCTGGCCTGGAGGGATACGACCGGAACAAGCGAAGATGAAATTACCTGGGCACTGCACCAGCGACAACCCCTATGCCAAACGACAGGAGGGCCGAGCTCGTGCCGGGATAAGCCCTCGTAAAACCAATGAGACCAACCCGCGCCTTCTCTCCCGTGTATAAAAGCGAGGCGTTAGCCTCTGAGACAAACCCAGGGCCCCACTCGGAGGCATCGCTATGGGTCCTAAACAGAAGAGCCGGACCAAGGGAAAACCCAAAGTTGAAGATGCTCACGGGCGAAAACGATACGCCACCAGTCAAACAAAGGCTAGTAGCGTTATAAAAACCTTCACCCCTGGAACGGAAATTCTCTGCCAGGAGCCTGCCAGAGAAAAACCCATGGGCGAGACTTGCCTCTGCCCAGTAGCCTATCCGGGATATGTCTCCGGTCTCTCCTGATGGGACCGAGAAACCCAGGCCGATTCCCGGGGCCATGGATAACAAGAATATCAACCCGTTCATGTCTCTTTTACCGAAACCGAAAGCCCATCAAAGAGAGCATAGGGGAGCAGGAGGGTGCCGTGTGGCTCACGTTCCTTGGTTAGGGAGGTGATCCTGTGGCTATCCTCATAAAAGTTGCCCGCTACCATGACATCCTTTAACCTGCCCGCCAGCTCTCCGCCGGCTATAACAAAACCCAGCCCAACATTGAAGGAAAAATCTCCCGCCATCATGTTGCTCTGGCCTCTACCTATGGGATCATAGACGATTATCCCTTCGTCCACTGATCCGATCATCTCATCAAGGGTAACAGAACCACCCTCCATCATCACATTGCTGAAGCCTGGGTATGGCAATTGTTTGTAGTTGTTCCGGGCCGATGAGCCCGTTGGTTCCCTGTCGAGCTTCGCAGCAGACCATAGGTCAAGATTATACGATCTCAGGATGCCGCGCTCCAGTATGGGCCTCGGCCTGGACGGCCTGCCTTCGTCGTCAAATGGCCGTGATCCTGCCAACATAGGATGCAGGGGATTATCCCATATGGTTATACACTCGCCCATGATCTTCTCGTCCAGTCTCTCCTTCAGAGGCGAGGAACCCTTCACAACGTTCTTGCCATTTATTCCCATTTCCAAAGAGTCAAGCATGAGACTCATCACACCGGGGGCAAGGATCACCTTCTTCTTGCCCGGCGGTATCCTACCCGGAACCAGTGCCCTTTTTATCCTCTCTTTGATCGGTGAAATAACATCATTCGGAGCCGGAGGCCTTGTGAAATACCTGTATTCACCATCAGAAAGGTATCCTGTCTCCGTCATGCCGCTGACATAGACTATCAAGAGATAAACCGGTTTCTCATAGGAGACATCAATTCCAGACGAGTTAATTATCCTGTTTCTGATGAGTATTTCAGACGCCGTGAAGCCGACCATTAGCCCCGGAACAAGTGAAGAGAGCTCACTGACCGCCTCTTTGCCGAGCCTGAGCCTCTCCTCAACTGGCCATCCGCCTCCTTCAAACGATAGTGTTGGAAAACTACTGGGCCCGGGGAAAGAGAATACGGCCTCAGACCCCAGCCTCGCGGAGGCCATGGCAGAATCGGCTATGGCTTTGGGGTCTCTGAGGTCAGATGAGGCCGTGAAACCGATCCGGCCATCAAGGATCACCCTCACGCCGACTCCGGCCTCTTTTCTGAATTCAAGGTTCTGAAGGACATTCTGCTCAAAAGATACAGGCTGTTGGATGGACTCCTCGTAAAATATCTCAAACTCGGTAACACCCCGCCTGGCAAGCTCTTGGGCTATCCTTTCCATTATACTCCTCCCACGAGAACATTCTTTATCCTGATGTGGGGCGCGGCTGTTGTCACGGGAAGGGGATTCTGCCTGCCCTTTCCGCATCCGCCAGCCCAGTAGATGGCATCTTTTCCTATTCCCTCTATGTTCTTGAGGGTCTCAAAGACATTGCCGGACAGGATAACATCCCTCACCAGGTTGGTTATCTTGCCTTTTTCTATCATGTAGGCCTTTTGCGCGGAGAAGGTGAACATCTCCAGCTCGGTCATGCCGCCTAGGGCTGAAACCACATATATTCCCTTGTCTATGCCCTCAAGAAGCGCTTCAAAATCCTTATCACCTGGCTCTATGCAAGTCGCTGACATGCGGACTATAGGGGGAAATGAATAATCGATCGCCCTCGCGTTCCCCGTGGGTTCCTCGCCCATCAGGGCCGCGGTGTGTCTGGAATGGAGGCGCCCAGTGAGCAAGCCGTCCTTGACGAGATAAACGAGCTTCTTTTCCACGCCCTCATCGTCGTATTTGTAGTATCCCCACTGGCCAGGGATGGGCTTGTCGGTTATGTTAAGCTCTGGTATGCCGAATCTCTGGCCTGGTTTCATGATCTCCTGCATCTTGGCATCACGGGAAAGGTGATCCGCCTCGGAAAGATGGCCGAATGCCTCGTGTACAAAAACACCCGCCATGAGGGGATCGAGAATAACAGTATAGAGGCCACCCTTGACCTTTGGCGCTGATAGGAGGGCAACAGCATCCTTTGCCACAGATTCGGCATCGGCATCCCGGTTTAGCACCAGATCGTAACCAGTCTGCCCAGCAAAAGATATATGCCTGGATTGCACCGTTGAACCGTCAGCGGCCACCGCGGAGAGCGCGACCCTTGTGTAGAGGGTTTCCTGGGTGATGTCTGAGCCTTCGGTACTCAGGAAAAGCCTCCTGACAAAGAGGTCAGTATAAAAGGAACTTGTACTTACCACTCCCTTGACACCGAGCATGATGTCGTTATATCTTTTAACCAAATGGGCCTTTTCCTCAAGGGAAATCTCCCTGGGATCCCTAGCCTGAAAGGAAACCCTTATTTCATCAACAACCGGCTTAACCGGAACCAGGGATTCGTTCTTTCCCTCTCCAGCCAGCCTAGCGAGCCTGGAGGCTGTCTCAACAGCTCTTAGCGCGTCCTCGGGCAGGGAGAAGGTTGCAAAGCCTATGCCCCCCTTGTGAAATACCCGGACAGAGCCTCCGAGAAACCTTTTCTCGCTGGCCTCATCAGTCTCATGGCCCATAATGTGGACAATGGAGGACAACCTCTCTTCAAGCCGGATGTCCCCGTAGTCCGCGCCCACCTTTTCAAGGGCTTTTTTGAGAATATCTTTCATTGGGTTATATTATCCAGCAAATACGCCCTCGCGCGCCAATTAGCGCGTTCGCTCACAAAAAATCTAACCCAAACAAATAGGTTCGTTCGCTCAAAATAGAATTCTAACCATGAGCCCTCCTCATAGAAATCCCTTAGCCTGAAACATTATCATCTGGTCGCTTAGGGTTAGTTTTTTATTTTGAGCGATGGAAGGCCCTAAGGTTAGGGTTTAGTTTTGAGCGAAGAGGCCCCTCAGAAACTCATAAGCCCCTTGCGCGGCCAACGCGCCGTCGCCCACGGCTGTGGAAACCTGTCTGAGGGGCTTTGCCCTCACATCCCCCGCGGCAAAAAGGCCCGGTGTTCTGGTGCGCATGTGATCGTCTGTTATTATGAACCCGGCCTCGTCCGCGTCAACCAACTCCAGGAAAGGCTTGGAGTTTGGCACCAGACCGACATAGACAAAGACCCCGTCAATGGCTATTTCCTTTTTTTCGTGGGTTTCCCGGTTCTCAAGGATGAGCGCTTCAACCCTATCCCTACCCTTTATTTCCAAGGGAATGAACGGCGTTATTCTCTCAAGGTTGGGGATCCTCGCTATCTCCTTGACCAGGTAGTCCTGTGCCCTGAACTCGGTTCTCTTGTGGACGAGATAAACCCTCTCCGCGAGAGATGCGAGGTATCTTGCCTCGGACAGCGCAGAATCCCCGCCACCAATCACCGCTACGGTCTTGCCCCTGTATAACATACCATCGCAAACCGCACAGTAGGATACCCCTCGCCCAACGAGTTCATTCTCCCCTGGTATCTCAAGCCTCTTTGGCTCCGCACCGGTCGCTATTATCACAGCACCTGCCCTGAGCTCCGTGCCTGATTCCGCCATGATCACAAAGCCATGTTCGGGCAAGGCCTTTAGCCTGCTGTCCGGTTGGGTAGCCCTAACTGAATCAGTAGGCTGTATTGACACAATACCGTCTTGGACCAGCTCCACGCCAAACCTCCTTGCTTGAGCTTCCATCAATTCCCCTAATTTTGCACCAGATATCCCCTCCGGGAAGCCCGGATAATTCTCAACCAGGTCCGCGGTCGCTATCTGACCGCCGGGCGCGAGGTTTTCAGCAACGAGGGTCTTGAATCCAAACCTGGCTCCGTATATGGCCGCGGTTAGTCCGGCTGGTCCCGCGCCGGCTATGATCAGATCATATTCCGAGGATGAACTTCCTCCGCCGGGTGAAAAACGTACTTCCATCATGGGCAAATTATATTCGTTGTCAATCGTTCATCGCCACTCCAGTCATGCTCATCTTCGTCGGGCACACTTTGATCCACCGCGCCCTGTCCGATTATAATCTTGGGACAAAGGAGTTGAGATGTTGGTTGTATTTTTGTTTCTGATCTCCCAGGAAACACCGGCTGTTAGTCTGCCAGTGAGTTTCGTGACATCAGAGACCCCGGCCAACCTCTTTTTCCTGAATCCGGGGTTTCTGGATCCATCCCGTTCCGAAGGTATAGTCGGCGCGGACATGAACCCATCTGTTCTCGCGTTCTCAAAGAACAATATTGACCTGTATGTTGCGGGTTCAATGACCTCTTCCGCCAACGCTGGCATGAACTTTGACCTGCCAATAACCGCTGGAGATACCACGATGACCACCATTCCTGTTGATCTTGATGGGACCTTTACTGATCAGGGCGGTTTTGATTATTTCGGCATAGCTGGCAAATTAGGCCTTTTCTCCCTGGGCTTTATTTATCAGAGGCCTTCCTATGTCTCTGTTAGCCTGCCGGAGGGTTTCTCGTTTGGGACAACCATTGAGGCTGATAGCTTGACCTCGTTTGACTATAACTATGTTGCGGGATCGGACACCGTGCCACTCAGATTGAAGCTCGGCGGATCGGCCGCCGCATCCCTTTATCCAGCACTGGATGCGGAGATGCGCCAGGCCCCACTCTTCTTTGGTGGTGCGCTGAGGCTCGGGCCATTCGCTCTTGGTTTCGGTTACAAGATGAGGAAATACACCGCTGAATTACACGCGGTTGGCCGGGTTTCCCTGGATTCCGCCAGGCTGAATTGCGACCCCAGCGCGGAGGGCTGGAACACCGACAACCTGAATGTCTATCTAGATGTCCCTGTGACGGATTCCCTTTTCTATGCCTCATACGACGGTGTTGTCCAGGGTTCCCAGAACGCCTTGCTTTTCGGTATGACATTGAGACCCCTGAAGTTCCTAGGCCTCTCGTTAGGCCTTGAGGGTGGCATGAGGTCCTCGGTTACCACCATATACACCCGGACCATTTGCCTGCCTGACACCGTGGGTGGTAGCCTAACCCCAACCGAAGACAATGTAGTTGTGAACCCCGCGGATAGCACGATATCCGGGAACCTCGTCCTCGGCGGAGGCTCAATCATATATTCCACTGATACCCTTCGGGACGAGATAGATTATAACCTCCTGCAATATGTGGCGGTTAGGGGAGGAATAAACCTGTTCGTGATAAACCTGGGTGGTGGCATTGAGCTTGCGGAGGACGCGGACGGTGTCTATATGGGAACAAACTACTTTACGCCGTCGGTCGGTATCCCACTGCCAAAGTCAGAACTTCGTATTGGCGGTGTTGTTGCCTGGCGCTACGCGAAGGCTGGGGACTACTTCATTCCCTCTGTACCCCTAATATATGGTGGCGTTGGTTTTACCCTGAAACCTGAGTTGAACATGGGCGGCGTTGTTCTTCAGGAGATAGGCGTTGGTGCGAAAGCTTCAGCCCTCGCTTACACGCTTGACATCCTCTCTTCAACCGTCACGGATACGGATGTCGATCTGGGTTCCCTAATGCCGAACCTCTCATTATCAGCCGGCCTGAGATTGGGATTCAGGATGCCCGAGCAGGATAAGGAGGCAGGCGTTTTCTGATGAACCTCCCCGTTAAATACCGGCCCAGGAAGTTCACGGATGTGGTGAACCAGGAGCATGTTGTCCGGACACTCCAGAACGCTTTGAGGCTTGGGCCGGAGCGCCTGGGTCAGGCATACCTTTTTTCGGGGCCAAGGGGAGTAGGCAAGACCACCATAGCCAGACTGCTCGCCATGGCCTTGAACTGCGAGCGGGGGCCATCCGACGAGCCCTGTGGTGAATGCGAGAACTGCCGCGCCATTGCTCATGGCGGTTCCATGGATGTCATAGAGATAGACGGTGCATCCAACAGAGGCATTGACGAGATAAGAAACATAAAGGAGCAAATACGGTTCCCGCCAGCCTATAGCAGGTTCAAGATATATATCATAGATGAGGTCCACATGCTTACCACAGAGGCGTTCAACGCGCTCCTGAAAACCCTTGAGGAACCCCCTTCCTACCTGATATTCATGTTCGCGACCACTGACCCTCAGCGCATACCCAGGACGGTTCTTTCCCGGGTTCAGCGTTTTGATCTGAGGCCGATAAGTGTGCACGATATCGTTGATAGACTCACCGTCATAGCCTCCGCGGAAGGGATACCGGTGGAGCCGGACGCGATGAAGGCCCTCTCAGAGCATTCTGATGGCTCTCTCCGGGATGCGCTTGTTATGCTTGAACAGCTATGGGTATATTCTGGAGGGGCCATAACCAAGAGGGATGTTTTGAACCTTTTGGGCGTAGTGGAGAAGGATTTCTACCGGCAGTTGTTCGTGCACCTTAAGGAACGCGACGCGTCGGGCGCACTGAGACACTTTGATTCCCTCCTCGCCAGGGGATATACCCCTGCGGATTTCATGAGGGGGCTGGTCGCTTTTCTCTCCGAGCTTCTGCGCGCCAAGATGGGCGTGTCAGAGGATGAGGAAACCGCCAGGATGGCTAACGCGTTTCCGAGGGAGGATCTCCTGGCATATGCGAACATAACCTTTGATCTTGAATCTTCCCTTAGATACCGGATAAATCCCAGGGCCTGGGCGGAGCATGCTGTTCTCAGAATGGCCCTGCTCCCTTCGGCCGTGGATATAGAACGAGCGCTCTCCGGCGCCTCTGAGATACGGGCAGAAGACATCGCAAAGACACCATCTGCCCCCATACGAAAGAAGAAGGCCCAGGATGAGGCCAAACCGGAGGTTCAGGATGAGGCCCTGAAGAGGCTCATAGAAACGTTCAAGCTGGAGGAAATAGAGGATGAACTTTGGACAGATGAAGGACGCGATGGCCCTTAAGGCCAGGTTGGGAAAGATGGAAAAAGAGCTGAAGAAGGCGAGGATTTCTTCTGATGCCCAGGGAGGAAAGGTAAAGATAACCGTTGACGGGACCGGAGAGGTTCAATCAATTGAAATAGACCCTGAGCTCCTGAGCCCAGATAGGCGGAAGGACCTGGAAAAGGGTCTTGCCTATGCCTTTAACAAAGCCAGGGAAGCCGCTGGCAGGTTCAGTCAGGAGAAGTTCAAGGAGCTTGTGGATAGCCTTCCGCCGGAGATGAAGGCGATGCTCGGGGGCACATTTGGGTCCTAATTCCTGATTTTTACGAGCAGATAAGATGTGGATTCCAAAGCCGCTCCTTAGGCTAACCGAGGCCTTGAAAGCCCTTCCCGGCGTCGGTGAGCACACGGCAGAGCGCCTCGCTTTCTATCTCCTAGGGCACAGGAACAACCTTGAGGAGCTCATAAGGGCGCTTTCTGGCGCACAGGAACTTGGTTTCTGTTCGGTCTGCGGGGTAATAACAGACCTTGATCCCTGTCCAATATGTTCTGATGTCAACCGAGAAGGAATTATCACGGTAGTAGAAAAGCCCTCGGATGTTTTTCTCTTTGAAAGCTTCAGCTTTTACAGGGGCCGTTATCATGTGCTTGGTGGCGTTATCTCGCCTCTGGATGGTGTTGGTCCGGAGGATATAAGGCTTGCCGCTTTGCTCAGGAGATGCGAGACCGCCAGCGTCAAGGAGGTGATAATCGCGCTATCTCCGACGGTTGAGGGGGACGCGACCGCATTCTACATTTATGAACTTTTGAAAGACAAGGTAAGGGTAACCAGGATTGCCAGGGGAATCCCCACGGGCGCGGAGCTCTCCCTCGCGGACCCCGTTACGGTCAAGGAGGCGTTCCTAGGAAGGAAGGAGATGGAATGAGTGGGTTTAATGTCCTCATTAATCACTGGACGGCCTGGGATGCTAAGGTGCCTCTAAAGATAAATGCTCATGGCTGAATATGGCCTAAAGAACCCACCCGTCCATAAAGAAACTAAAACAATTGCCTCATGTTTGTTTGGTTTTCCTAGATACACAAATACATGATCCTACAGAGGAGCTGGGTTATAACGGTTTCTGAGCCGGGGTGGCAATCGGGGCGGCCGGATTTGAACCGGCGACCTCCTGCTCCCAAGGCAGGCACGCTAAACCAAACTGCGCTACGCCCCGTATAAGGAGCAAATTATAGCCTATTATATGCGCAGGATCAAGCATTGGGGAAACTAGCCGAATTTATGGGGATACTTCAAAACCCTTACGGCTCTCAGGACCCCAAAAATGGGTTATAGTGGTTGCCATTGCTCTTCAAAACCTACCTCACCGCGACCTTAGCCCTCTCCCTCCCAGCCACCACGAAATATACCCCTGGCCTCAGCAGGCCTATCCGTGTCCTGCCCTTTATCTCCCTGCTCAGAACCAGCCGGCCCGCGGGGTCATAGACCTGAGCCTCGCCCTCATAGCCTGATATCCAGAAGCCTGATGCGGCCGGGAGTATGGTGAGGCCCGGAACTCCGCTTGCGCGCTCGGAAACCTCCCCTGTTGTGTCAGCGAGGTGAACCACATACTGGACGGATGGAACAGATGGGCCGCATGAACTGAAATTCCCCATCGCGAAAACCCCGCCCTTCTGGTCTGGAACCAGCCACCGACAACTGCCAGCACGGTTGTTCTCGTCAAAGTTACCATCTCTCTTGAAAACCCACCTTACATTCCCCAGTGTATCCAGCTTCATTACCGTGAAAAGGGCCATGCCCATTGAATCTTTTAGGTATCCGCCCAGGAATATATTACCCATTGTATCCGCGCTAAGAACGAAACCACCACCTGTGCCCAGGAAGTTTATAAATCTCATGCGGCCATGTGAATCAAAGCTCACAAGAAAGAGCTCTGGCCCAGGGTTCTCCTTTTCGCCGGTAATATAGAGGTTGCCGGCCTTATCAACGCAAGAGCCGTCCCCTATGTCAAGGCTCATGAATTCCTTGTCGTAGCGGTAACACCAGAACATCTGGCCATATCCGTCCCTGGACTCGGCATATAATGGGCCGTTGAGTTCTCTGGCTGTCATGTAGATCCTATCGCCAGAATATTCAATAAAGTGGCCCTGGCCTGCTTTTGTCCAGTAACCGTAGTCCTGAACCCAGGCCAGCTCGCCGGAACAATTCACCTTTAGGAGAAGGGGACGCATGGGGTAGCATGTTTCCGGAGAAAAAATTACAGGTTCAACCGGAAACCCTGTGGTGTAAGAGTATATACGCCCTCCAGGCTCCTTCTTCTTTACTCCTCTGAGAAGATAACCCACAACATAACTGCTCCCTTTGTCGTCCATCACGGCCATTATGCCCGCGTTATCAAGGCTCCAAGGGGAATTGTACACATATGTCCACCTGGTGTTTCCATTCTGGTCAAGGGACCAGAGGAAAATCCTGGAGATCGTGTCCTCGGCGTCCGTGGCAATAGAAACTATCACCATGTTTTCGTTCGTGTCGCGAAGAGCCGAGACCGGAAGGCCTAGAAACAAAAATTCAGGGGGGCCCGGCAATTTTTTCTGCCACAGTACATTTCCCCCGTAATCCATCTTCACGGCTATAAGCCCATATGGTTTACGGTAGTCTCCGGCCATATAGAAGAAATCTTGGCTTGGTGCGCACGAGGCCATCCCGCTCAGGGGAACATCCCCAAATTCATGATCCCACAGGATCTGGCCTGTATACGGGTCCAGAGCCGAGCAGAAACCTGTCCAGCTATTTGTTGAGAAATAGTCGTGGACGCCCCTTCTTACCCCGGTAAAAACCAACCTGCCCTCGCTTAAAAAGAGGCAATCCTTTGAACCATACATGGCCACCTGCCCAAAGAAGCCCTGCTCCCACAGGACTGCTTGGCTTAACAAGATAAGGTTTAGCGCGATCATGGTTTTATGATAACCTCCTCAGGCCCCAGAGATCAAGTCCGGGGCCTGAGGTATGGTTTTGGGGCTTCACTATCCTAATAGCATCCGCTTCCATCACAATCACCAAAGTCAAACAGGTTCAGGTTAACCTGTTTGGCCTTTCGTCTCAGCCCACCGCCGCAGTTATACAGATCTGGCAGGTTGGTGACGGTGACGGTATGGTGCCGACACTCACTATAATGTGGATCATATATAGTGCCGCATACAGTCCAAGGGAGCGGGGATGCAGTAGTCATGTTGCACCCACAGAGGTTATATGGTTTTCCGTATTCGTCCACCTGCTCTACCCACGTGTTGCAAATTTCAACTCCGTTATTATCCCACACTATAACCTTGGCCGAGCCAACAACATCGTGGGGACTGCTGATAGTTCCGTATATGGTCGCCGGATACGCTATTCCTCCTTCCGGCTCCTCTCCGCCTCCGCCTTCTATCTCCACCTTTCCGTTCTCGGTTCGTTCAAAGGGCCAGTCCTTTGAACATCCCAGCATGGCGAGC
>JBMFOM010000023.1:0-21135 GCA_049969615.1 Caldifarciminota bacterium | reverse complement strand
TGCGGGGAGCCTCATTTATTCGGGGATGCGGGGAGCCTCATGAGCGGAGCAAGAACCCCGAATTTATTCGGGGAGCTCTT
This sequence comes from Caldifarciminota bacterium, assembly GCA_049969615.1. Classification (GTDB taxonomy): domain Bacteria; phylum Hydrothermota; class Hydrothermia; order JBDRYB01; family JBDRYB01; genus JBDRYB01. The sequence continues at coordinate 21,055 of JBMFOM010000023.1, read as the reverse complement.
GGCAAAGGGCAACCGTTGGACCTACACGATATACTACCAGTATGAAGACGCGAAGGAGCTACGGTTTGAGATAACTGAGAAAACCGAGACCGGTTTCATTCTTGAAAACCCCGGCGAAACACAAATCCTACACTTATCAGGGGATACCCTCTGGTTGACCAATGAGTCCAGCTATTCAGCCGGAGGGAAATCCGAAGTCCTCCTGGTCGGTCCCATGAAAAATTGGGCGGCCTGGGATTGGGCCGGGGGTAGGGCGTGGATCTCATGCACAGAGGAAATAACGGTTATCGCCGGACAGTTCTCTTGTATCCGGATAGCCAGGAAACGAAAGTTTATATCTGGGCCAATAAACATGGACGAGGAGATAATAGAGTGGTGGGCAAGGGGGATTGGAATGGTCAAGAAAACGCGGGTTCTGAAGGGAGAAACCGGGAGGAGCGGTTGGACTTGGGAGTTGGTTGATTACATGATAAAGTAGCGCTCGCTCATAAGGAGTTATCCGGATTAGGCGGGCCTCCTGTGCCTGAATATCACTAAGTCCAGAACAACAAATCCCAGTATCATTATGGCTATGGCTATGAGCTGTGTCATGTCATCAAGACCCAGGGCCGCCAGAACAGTAGCGTCAAGAAGGATAATGGCCAAGTAAAGCCACCACCTTGCCCTGAAGAATGTGTAGATCACTGTGAAAACAAGAAAAAACACGAACCAAAGGATGGTCTGGTTCACTTCTCTCTCCTCCAGAACGCGAGGTCCCTGGATATGGTCTTTATGGCCCTGCCGGCCGGACTGTCCTCTCTGGCCATGAGGCGTTCAAGGCTCTCCGCGTATAGGACCATGCAAAGCGAGACCAAGAGCGCGCCAAAAGCCACAGTCGCCATGAAAATGGTCCTCTTCGGCCAGACCCTCCTTTGGGGGATTCTGGGCGGATCAACAATCTGAATGGTGGGTGCGTCGCGCTTCTCAAGGAGCTTTGCTCGCTCGTATTCCTCCATCAGAACCTCATAAATGGCTCCCTGGACTTCCACCTCCCTTTGGAGCCTCGCCAGTTCAACCATTACATCTGGGAGGCTGTCAAAGGCAACGCCAAATCCGGCGCCGAACCCGCCTGTCCCGCCTTTTTCCATTTTTGCGAGCTGGGATTCAAGGCTGGCTATGTCCCTCTTTAGGGCCAATACATCAGGGTGGTTGGGTTGAGCATATTGCAAAACTGACCCGAGAAGGTATTTTTTGCTTATGAGCTGAGCCTTCATCTGAGAGTAGGCGGAGATTATTCCGGAGACCTCCTCCGGAAGGCCAGTGGTCTTATATTTGGACTGGAAGCGCTTAAGAGAATCCTCCACCTTTCGCATGGAATCATCAATCTCAACGAGTCTGCCCTCAAGGAAAGTCCTCATCTTGGTGCCTTTTGTGACTATGAGGCGCCGGTTGAACTCGTCAAGTATGTCTATGAGACTATCCAGGGCCTGGGTGGCCAGGTTTGGGTCTTTGTCAGTATATTCAAGGATTATCATGCCAGAAGGGGTTACTCTGGTTGAGAGATGGCGTTCAAGGGTGAGGAGGGCATCGTCAATCGTCTTGTCCTTGTAGCGCTTGTCCAGCCTAAGACGGACTATAAGGCTTTCCCTGACGGAACGGGAATTGAGGAGGTCATAGTATATGTCTGAGGGGGTGGTGAACATCCCGCCGGTTGCCACCAGGGAGCTGATACCACCCTCCGGAGCAACAGTCCCACCCAGGAGAACGACCGTCCCCTCGTCAATGGAGGGCATGAGGACTGCCTGCGCGGTATATCTGTATGGGGTCACGAAAACGGAAACGAGGGACGCCACAACTACGATAATGAGATTGCCATACATCAATCCCCTCCAGGAAATAGCAGTCTCAATGGCAGACCTTAACTGCTGTTTCATCTTTCTACAGGCACCGCCTCTCCCGGGGCCCCTGGCGGCGAAAGCGAAAGTCCGAGCCTTCGCCCCGACCTGTTATAACCTGTTATCCTGTATGATCTGGCGAGTTTGCCTCCTGGGAGTGTGTCCTGTGGAACATAAACTACCAGTCCGGGGATTGCTTCTCCGGGAGGCTCCGAACCCACAGGAAGAACAAGGAGCGCGTCCCCGCCAAATGGGTTCTCCATGCCATTGGCGTCCATCTCGCCCGCAACCGAGTAATCGCTCAAAAGGGTGTCCACGGCCTCGCCTACGGTCATGGTCAGATCAACGGGATAAGCACCTGCCAGGGTCTTGAATTCCTCTAACTTTCCCTGCAGGAAATACATGTTCTCCGTGACCTTTGTGACAAGGAGTTCTTCCTTGACAGACCAGAACCTCCACATGGCAAAGGAGAGCAGGGCAAAGAAGAGAACGATTAAAAGTAAATTACCCCTATTCTTCATGAACAAAGCATAAAGCAAGGGATATGGATGAGGCAACTACATCTGGAGGCCAGCGACCGTCAAGGGCTCCTCTAGCTATTTGGCCACCGCTTTCCAGAGCATTCCAACCCACATATTCGCTCCGAATCCACACAGGAGAACCGCGTTGCCCCTTATGCCGCCCAAGACAGGGTGGTTGGATGTGCATTCTTCCTCAAGCTACTTGATGAAGGGATCAGGTTCCTCGTCCATTTCCCCATTATGGGTGGAAAAGTTCTTGTGGCCCTTGATCCTCACGGTAAAGCTGTCCAGGAGCTCGGGTTTGCCCTTGATGGATACCGCATAGAACTTGAGGGGAAAGAAGTCAACAGCCACAGCAGTGTCACCGTTGCTTCTGCAAAATATGGGCGAGGCCACGAAGGGTTGAGACTTTGACCCCGCGCTGTTAACAGGGAGAAAGACCTTGAGAAACTAAAATCATTTCCTCGGATTCGTTCGGTCTTTCTAGATACTCAAATGCATGATCCTGCGTGGAAAATGAGTTATAATTTCTCCCTTGTTCACACCCGAAGAGCGAGACGCGATAAGAGGCTTTCTCGGAAGAGACCCGAATCCAACCGAGGAGGCGGTTTTCTCCGTGCTCTGGTCAGAGCACTGCTCCTACAAGTCCTCGCGTCCCTACCTGAGACTTCTCCCCACAGAGGCGCCCTGGGTCATTCAAGGCCCCGGTGAGAACGCGGGCATAGTCCGGCTCAGGAACGGTTGGTGCGTGGCTTTCAAGATGGAGAGCCACAATCATCCCTCCGCGGTTGAGCCGGTCCACGGCGCCGCAACAGGCATAGGGGGTATAATCCGGGATGTGCTCTCGGTTGGGGCGAGGCCTGTGGCCCTGGCGGATTCCCTGCGTTTTGGCCCCCTCTCGGATGAGAGGTCAAAGTGGCTCTTTGACGGCGTTGTCCACGGGATCTCTTTCTATGGCAACTCCGTTGGGGTGCCCACAGTTGCCGGAGAGGTATATTTTGACGAATCCTACACGGGAAACCCCCTGGTGAATGTGATGTGCGTTGGGATAATGCGTGAGGGGGATTTCGTGCGCGCGAGGCTGGTTGGCCCCGGTAATCCCATAATCCTCGCTGGCTCAACCACGGGCAGGGACGGCATGGGTGGCGCGGCCTTTGCGTCCGAGGATCTGACCGGAGACACCGAGGAGAAGAGGCCAGCTGTCCAGGTGGGAGACCCATTCATGGAGAAGCTTTTGATTGAGGCTACGCTTGAGGCCCTTGCCACCGGAGCGATACTCGGGATTCAGGACCTGGGCGCGGGAGGGCTTTCCGGTCTCGGCGAGATGGCGCACAAAGGGGGCCTGGGCGCTGAGATATTCCTTGAGAGGGTTCCCCTGCGTGTTCCTGACCTCAAGAGCTGGGAGATCCTCATATCCGAATCCCAGGAGCGTATGGTCATGTGTGTGGAGGCTGGGCGAGAACGTGAGATCATTGACATATATCATAAATGGGACCTGAACGCTGAGGTGATAGGCCATGTGATAGAAGATCCCGTTTTCCGGGCCTGGCACAATAGCAAGATTGTCGCTGAAATACCATCCGAGGCCTTGGGTGCTTGTCCTGTAAGAAACCTACCCAGAAGCGAACCAGCCCATATCTCATTGATCTCTGAGAAATCCCCCCGTGTTCCGGATGTGCCCTGGGACAAGGCATTGCTCAGGCTCCTGTCGGAGCCGGATGTTGCTGACAAGACCTGGGTCTTCCGCCAATATGATCACACGGTCATGACTAACACAGCGGTTGTCCCCGGGCCGGCCGACGCGGCCGTCATGCGGATCAAGGGAGAAGGGTTTGGTTTCGCACTCACCGTTGATTGCAATTCCAGGTTCCTTCATATGGACCCCCGGGAAGGCGCGAGGAGGGCGGTCTGCGAGGCCACGAGAAACCTGGTTGCCGTTGGGGCGAGGCCGCTGGGTCTCACTGATTGCCTCAATTTTGCTAGCCCCGAGGATCCGGAGGTGCTCTGGGGATTTGCGGAGGCCGTCGCGGGCATAGCTGAGGCCGCGGCCGGACTCAATATTCCCGTTGTATCCGGCAATGTCAGCTTTTATAACCAGACCGAGACCCACAAGGTTTTTCCCACGCCGGTTATAGGCATGATCGGTATTCTGGATGATGTATCTTTGGCGTGCAAGGCCGGTTTCCCGGATGGGGGGCTTTCGGTTCTCCTGGTTGGCGACCCTGGTTCCTTTCCGGGTAGCCTCTTTCAAGCCGTTTTCTCCGAGATTTCCGGGCGCCTGAGGGAGACCGATCTTTATTACGAGAGAAACCTCACAGAGGCAATCCTTGAGATGCACGCAGGAGGCTTGCTCCTCTCCTGTCACGATGTGTCTGACGGCGGATTGCTCACTGCCCTGGCTGAGTGCTGTATTCTGGGTGGAGTTGGGTTGAGCCTAAACCTGCCGGAGGACCCGGTTCTTCTCTTTGGTGAGGGCAGGGGCGCGTTCGTCGTTGGCGTGAAGACCGGGCACGAGGCTTCTGTGCTTTGGATAGCTGAAAAGCACGGGATCCCAGCCATAAAGATTGCCGAGACCGGAGGCGATGTGTTTGTCATGAATGGCAAGAAGATAAGCCTATCAGCCCTCAGGGAGGCATATTCATCAATTGAAAAGGAGATGGAATCTTGAAAGCGGGCGTCGTCATATTCCCCGGTTCAAACTGCGACGCGGACGCGCTCCACGCGCTCTCGGTCGCGGGCATACCCGCGGAGTTCATCTGGCACAGGGATACTCGGCTTGATGCCTATGGCCTTGTGGTTTTACCTGGAGGCTTTTCATATGGGGATTACCTGAGGGCGGGTTCAATAGCCCGTTTCTCTCCGGTGATGGACGCGGTCGTTGAATATGTTGAGAAGGAAAAGGGCCTGGTGATCGGCATATGCAACGGGTTTCAGATATTGACTGAGGCCGGAATTCTGCCAGGCGCTCTGGCCAAGAACATAACTAGGCGCTTCATCTGTAGGACCGTTGAGCTTCTGGTTGAGAGAAACGATACCCCCTTTACCTCTCATTACCAGAAGGGCCAGCTCATCCGTATGCCCATAGCCCATTCAGAGGGTAGATATTACCTGTCCGAACCAGAGCTTGAGAGGCTTGAGAAACAGGGCCTCGTTGTCTTCAGATACCACCCCGAAAACCCCAACGGCTCGCTGAACGCCATAGCCGGCATAATCAACGAGCGCCGCAATGTCTTGGGAATGATGCCTCATCCGGAGCGCAATTCCGAACGCATTCTTGGCGATGGCACTGGTCTGGGTGTTTTTCTGTCAATGAAGAAGGCCCTGAAGCTCTAATCCCCGGCGTGAATTTCTCTCGCCCCATGGAGGATAATATTGTCTTGCGAAGGCTCCTGAAGATCGTCATCCGGGGCGCTGTCCAAGGTGTTGGGATGCGACCGTTCGTGGCCCGGCTCGCGGGCGAGCTCGGGGTTTCTGGCTGGGTGCTGAACTCCGAGGAGGGTGTTTTTATTGAGGCGGAGGCCGAAGAATCCGTTCTGATGAAATTCCTTTCCCGGCTTGAATCCGAGAAGCCCAGAGCATCAAGGATATATTCCCTTGAGTTCTCCTGGCACGACCCGGTTGGCTATCATGGTTTTGAGATAAGGAAGAGCACCAGATCGGCCCGGCCTACCGTCCTGGTCCTCCCGGACATAGCCACATGCGAGAAGTGCCTTCAGGAGCTTTTTGATCCCGCCAATCGTCGGTACCTTTACCCCTTCATCAACTGCACGGATTGTGGGCCGCGCTTTTCCATAATAGAGGCTCTACCCTACGACAGGCCGATGACCACAATGAAGGTCTTCAAGATGTGTCGGGATTGCCTTGCCGAATACGAGGACCCAACGGACAGAAGATACCACGCCCAACCCAATGCTTGTGCTGTCTGCGGGCCCTATGTTTGGCTTGCCGATAGGCACGGCCGCGAGATGCTCAGAGGTCATGCCGCCGTAAGTGAAACAGCGGTCCTCCTTTCTCGTGGCATGATAGTGGCTGTCAAGGGCCTGGGTGGGTTTCACCTGTTTTGCGACGCGCGGAATCCAGAGGCGGTCCAGACCCTCAGGGAAAGAAAACACAGATACGAGAAACCCCTCGCGGTAATGTTCCCGTCCCTGAAGGATATTCGTGCGAATTGCTTTCTTGGCCGTGAGGAGGAGATGGCTCTGGTTTCTCCAGAGGCTCCCATAGTGCTTCTCAGAAGACGAAAGGATTCCGAGATAGCGTCCGGCGTGGCGCCCGGAAACCCCTATCTTGGCTGTTTCCTTCCTTATACGCCTTTGCACCACCTCCTGATGCGTGAGGCCAGATTCCCCTGCGTGGCGACCAGCGGCAATCTCTCCGACGAGCCAATGGCAATGGATAATTCCGACGCGCTGGTGAGGCTGGCCGGCATAGCCGATGCCTTTCTCCTTCACGATAGAGGCATAGTCAGGCGTGTTGATGATTCTGTTCTCTTCATATTTGATAGCACACGCATTCCCCTGCGTAGGGCGAGGGGCCTCGCTCCACTGCCAGTTCGGGTAAAGAGGGAACTGCCGCGGGTTCTCGCCCTTGGTGGCCATCACAAGAACACAATTGCTATAGCCATTGAAAGGAATGTTTTTATATCTCAACACATCGGTGATCTTGACACGCCGGAGGCTTTTTCGGCTTTTCGGGAAACAGTTTATGACATGATGAGGCTCTGGGAGTTTGAGCCAGAAGGCGTCGCGATTGACATGCACCCGGATTATCCCTCAACCAGGTTTGGCGAGGGACTCGGTTTCCCCCTGATCCAAATCCAACACCATCACGCCCACCTGGTCTCAGTCGCGGGCGAGCACGATGTTGACGAGCCGGTCCTTGGTTTCTGCTGGGATGGTACAGGCTGGGGGTCTGACGGGACGGTCTGGGGAGGGGAGTTTCTGGTCGGTGATTGGCTGGTTTATCAGAGGGTTGGCCGCTTCAGGCCATTCAGGCTCATAGGGGGCGAAGCCGGGATAAAGGAACCCGCGCGCTCCGGGCTTTCTCTTCTGCTTGATTCCTTTGGGGAGGAGGCCCTTGATCTGAAGGCTAATCCCGTGAAGCATTTTCCCCCGGATCAGCGCGCCGTCCTCTTCAGGATGTGGAAAACCGGTTTCCGTTCGCCCATGACCTCCGCTGTCGGTAGGCTCTTTGATGGGGTCGCGTCAATCCTGGGCATAAGACAAAAGGTCTCCTTTGAGGGTCAATCTGCGATGGAGTTGGAATTCTTATGCAGGCGAGCGAAGGGCTATTACGAGTATGAGATAACCAGGGACAGCGAATTGTTTGAGGTTGACTGGCGGCCCATGCTCAGGCAGATCCTCCGTGATATTGAGGGGGGCAAGGATACCTCCCTCATTGCCATGAGGTTTCACAGGACCCTGGTTATGGCTGGACTTGAGCTCGCGAAACTCCTCGGCCACGACAGGGTTTTTGTCTCAGGGGGATGCTGGCAGAACAGGGTTCTTCTGAGGCTTCTGGTTGAGGAGGCCGGAGGCATTCGGATTTACTGGCACCAGCGCGTCCCGCCGAACGACGGGGGCCTTTGCCTGGGCCAGGCCCTTGTCGCTGGGACGAGGTTTATGGAGGATCCTGCATTTGCCAAAGCGCTAGGGCGCGGTTTATAACCCAGATTTTATGACAGGCTGTAAGCCATGAGGGTTTTCATCGAACAAGTTCGGCGTTCTGGTGAGCTCCTGAGTCTCCCCTTTGATACCCCGCAATTTATTGCGGGGAGCCTCATGAGCGGAGCAAGAACCCCGAATTTATTCGGGGATGCGGGGAGCCTCATGAGCGGAGCAAGAACCCCGAATTTATTCGGGGATGCGGGGAGCCTCATGAGCGGAGCAAGAACCCCGAATTTATTCGGGGAGCTCTTTCCGAAGGAATACAGGTACCTCCAGATAGTTGAGAACATCTGGGGCAAGAAGAGAAAGAAGGCCAACCAGAGGGCCGTTTTCTCCATACCTGGGGCTGAGGGCCTTGAGCTCCGGTGCCTATACAGGGCGCTTGAGATCTTGTATGAGAACAAGGAGATGATAGAGAGGGCCCTCAGGACCCTGAAATCATCCCTTGAGATCAGTAATAACCTACTGGCTTGAGCCAGGAACGTTTTGTCCAAGAGAACAGGTTTCTAAGAGGGGCCTTCTGAAAAATCCCGCAATAATGGTATTTCCTCAGGATTCTCTTATGGCTATGATGAGGCTTTCGGATAGGGACGAAGGACAACCCAGGATTTTCAGGGGTTTCAAGGACTTAGAACCATTGCCTCAGAACCTGCCTGGTCTCCCCAAATACACAAGTGTTGATCCTGTGCAGGAAGTATGTCATACTTTATCATGCAAGATAAAATGACCAGCCCTCTCTCTGACTTCCGAAAAAAAGAACGGGTTGACGAGGCTCTCAGCAGGATAGACTCCCTTGTCCAGAAACTACCGGGGCCCGTCAAGCTCATGCATGTCTGCGGTTCGCACGAGCACACCCTGGTCAGGTGGGGGTTGAGGCCTCTTTTGCCCGGGAGCCTTGAACTTGTCTCGGGCCCGGGTTGCCCGGTTTGTGTCGCGTCTTCCCAGGAGGTCAGGGAAGCCATTGAAATATCCAAGCAAGGAGCAATCCTCTGCACATTCGGTGACATGATCCGGGATGTCACGCCATACGGATCACTCGCGGAGACAAAGGCTCACGGGGCCGATGTTCGTATAGTCTATTCTGGCCTTGATGCGCTGAGGCTCGCTCGCGAAAATCCTCATAAGGAGGTCGTATTCTTCGCCATTGGCTTTGAGACCACTGCCGCGCCCACCGCGGCTTTAGTCCTTTCTGATCCGCCGGATAACTTCTCCATCCTCACATCCCACAGGCTCACTCCGCCGGCTGTTGAGGCGTTGATAAGGGATGGGGTTCCCCTCCGGGGGATAATCGCGCCTGGCCATGTCTCCTCCATCACTGGTGCGATCGCTTGGAACATGTTCCCTGAGGACTACGACATACCGGCCGTGGTCGCTGGTTTTGAACCTCTGGATGTGCTACTGGGCACGATCATCCTCCTTGAGGACATGATCAGAGGAGAGGCCCATCTCCACAATGAATACTCCAGGGTCGTCAAGCACGAGGGCAACACTAGGGCTCAGGAGATGATGAGCGAGGCCTTTGAGGTTCGCGAGGCATTCTGGCGCGGACTAGGAATGGTTCCGGATTCAGGGCTTTTCCTGAGAGAAAAATTCTCTCACCTTGATGCCAGGTGCAGGTTCGGGATTGAATATCACGATCACTCGGAGGATATGCCCGAGGGTTGCTCTTGTGGCCTGGTGGTCACGGGAAGGGCATACCCCACGGATTGCCCGCTGTTCATGTCCTCGTGCAGGCCCGAGAATCCCTATGGCCCATGCATGGTTTCGGTTGAGGGAACCTGTTATATCTGGGCAAAAGGGAGGATCGGTTTCTAGTCCCCTGTGCTTGTCTTCCGGAAAGCCCTTGCCACATAATCTCGCTGTGCAAAAGGTCCGGATAGGAACTCTGGAGCTCGGGAATCCCTTGATGCCAGCGTCAGGAACCTTCGGCTTCGGATACGAGCTCGCGGACCGCTTGCCGGTGAACAGGCTCGGCGCTCTAGTCACCAAGGCCGTGACCCTAAAACCCAGGCAAGGCAATCCCCCTCCACGAGCCCAGGAAACCCCTTGCGGGATATTGAATTCCGTTGGCCTTGAGAACCCAGGGCTTGAGGTGTTTCTCGCGGATATTCTTCCGCGTATAAGACGCATTGGCCCTCCAATTGTGGTTAACATAGCGGGAGAGCGCGGCTCCGATTACCTTGCGTTGGTCGAGGCCTTTGACAGTGCCGATGGGGTTTCGGTGCTTGAGGTTAATGTCTCGTGTCCTAATGTTGAGGGAGGAACAGAATTCGGCAGGAACCACGCGGCCTTGGAGGGGCTTGTTCGCGACCTCAGGTTGAAAACCAACAAGCCCCTTTGGGTAAAACTGACCCCATTCCTGACTGATGTAGTATCTGAAGCCAGGGCCGCCGAGAGGGGTGGTGCTGATGCGCTGGTCATTGCGAATACTTACAAGGGGCTTTGGGTCAGGGATGATGGCTCCGAGTTCATCGGAGGATTATCCGGCCCCGCGATAATGCCCATCAGTCTCTTTCTGGTCCGCGAGGTCTCAAGGGTCGTTGGGATCCCGGTTATTGGTGTCGGTGGCATAAGGAACGCGGCTGATGTCCGGCGCTACTTGAGTGCAGGCGCTGTAGCTGTCCAGGTTGGCACGGGCAACCTGGTTGACCCAGCGTGCATGTTTCGGATACTGGATGAATTGGGTTGAAACCCATTGAAAACCCCACCATAAGGGCATTTCCTCATGGTTCTCTTCTAGCTATGAGGAGTCTCCCGGATAGGGACTAAGGACAAACCGGGGTTTTCGGGGTTTCATTTGCCTACTCCGGCTCTGGCCCCTCAAACAGCGGCCTTCTCATTCTTTTGACAGGAACTCCGTCGCTCCATGTGCCCATGTATAGTTGCTCTGGTGTTCCGCCGAGGGCATAATGTTTGTTCTTTCCATAAAACGCGGCATCTGTCAGGCCATCAAAGAGCTTCCACCAACCATACCAATCCAACGCATCCGTGTTCGCGTTGGATTTGCCATAGAACCTGGTTATAAGACTTGCCGCGCAACAACCCATTCCAGGTAGGCCAGCGAGCGCGGATATGTGGTCCGCTAAGAGAGGCGGGAATCCGTGGTCATCGGACATCGCAACCAAGAAGTCCTTGTTTGAATCCGGGACCTGAACCGCCCTGAGGATCATCTGTTCCGAGAGATCATCGCCGACTATAAAGTCATAATCACCAGCAACCGCCAGGAGGAGGGTGTTGGGGTGTATTCGCTCTGGGGCAAATGCCGGAAGGGGTTTCCCGCCTCCCTGAATAGACATCACTGCCTTTGGCCTCGGCAGGCCAAGGGAATCCCAGGAGGACGCTATTGCAAACGCCATCATCCCGCCTATTGAGTGTCCAACAACAGCGAACCGGGATGTGTCAGGCACGATGCCGAGGGATGGCATGATGTCCAGTGCTTTTTTCGTAGCCTCTGTTGCCTCCACAAACATATCCGGCCTGGGATGCAGGGGGTTCCTTTGATACCTGGGGTAGATGACGATGTTTCCCCGCCGGGTCAGGTGTTCAAGCCAAGCAATGAACCCTACGGGGTCAACCTCAAGCCACCCGTGCAGGAACAGGATTACTGGTGCTGTCTGGAGTTTTGGTTCAGAGGGCATGAAAATCCAGAATGCCTTTTCGTCCTCGCCGAATTTCTTGACGGTATAAGATTTGTGCGGATAATCCCTTCCGCCGGGTCCCGATGCTGGCTGGGAGGGGCCTGTTATGGTGAGGAACATAGCCACGAGCATGCTCAGATTATAACCCTGGCATTTGATGGGAGGCCACGATTCTCCTGCTTTTGGGTCTGCAAGCAACTGGCAACGAGCAACGCTTAGCCAATATAATATTCCCATGAACTGGATATGGTTTGTTATTACTCTGGTTGTGCTTGTGGGTGCGGGTTGGCTCATATGGCGTTTCGGCACCAAGGTCGTTGTTACCGAGCGCCAGGGTGAGATAGTGACCATCAGAAGGCTCAAACTTTCCCCTACGCTTATCATAATTGTGTCAACCGTCATCGTGCTTTTGGGGATTTTCTCAACCATAAGGGTGGTTCCTGTTGGCAATGTGATGGTGAAGTTCAATGTGGTCTCCAAGAAATACGAGGTATCCGGCGAGGGCGTCGCGTTCCTGCCCCCCATGGTCTATAATGTGTATATCTATGACATGCGGCGCCAGGATTACACCATGAGCTCGGTTGGCGAGGGCCAGAAAAAGCCCCCCAGGGCGGATGAGACCCTCTGGTCCCCAACAAAGGAAGGACTTTCGGTTGGCATAGACCTGACGGTTTGGTATAGATTGAACCCTGACCAAATCGTTGACATACACAAGCGCATAGGGCCCGATTACGAGGAAAAAATAATCAAGCCAGCGTGCCGCTCCGTGACCAGGCATGTTATTTCAAAGTATAACATAATGGAGGTCTATTCCGCTCGCCGGAAGACCATAGAAGACGAGATCTTCGCCACCCTGAAGGGTCTGCTTGAGAAGGACGGGTTCATCATAGAGGGGGTAATGCTCCGTGATGTCCACTTCCCGCCGGATTTCTCCAAGTCTATAGAGCAGAAGCAGATAGCCCAGCAGGACGCGGAGCGCATGAGCTATGTCCTTGAGAAAGAGCAAAAGGAGGCCGAGCGCAAGAAGATAGAGGCAGAGGGCACGGCCAATGCTATCAGGATAGTTTCAGCGGAGCTCAAACGCAACCCCGAATATATTACCTATATGTATGTTGACAAGCTCTCCGACGATGTCCAGGTCATAGTCTCGGACCAGGGAACCATCCTCAACCTGGGTGAGCTGAAGAAGAAAGGGTTGAAGTGAAGGAACTGTGGAAAAACTAAGAGAGAAGGTAATGGAAGCCCTTGAAAGGGAGGGCTACAGACTTGAAGGCTTACGAATAGTCCCACCCGAGCTTACCAAAGAAAATATCCGCCGTATGAACACCGCGGCCATAGAGGAGGCCAGGAGGTTGGCGGGGTTGGAGGATAAGTTATTGTCTACAGTGGCAGGAGGACACATGGTAGATGTTGAGCGGATAAGGCTATGAGACCAGGAGACGAAATCTCTGTTTGAAATGACCCTCTGGCTTGATCTCGCCAATGCTCCGCACGCCCTGTTCTTCGCACCCATAGTTAAAATACTCCGAGAAAGGGGCTACGCGGTCCTCGTCACCAGCAGGCATTTTGGCAATACCCTTGAAGTCGCCAGGCTCATGGGCTTTGAGCCTGTGGTCATCGGCCGGCACGCTGGCAGGGGATTTCTCAGGAAGGCCACGAACCTACTGGGCCACGCGAGGCAATTGGCTCGTTGGGCAAAGGGGAGGGGTTTTGACCTGGCCATGTCCCACAACTCCTACTCCCAGGCAGTCGCGGCCCGGTGGGTTGGTATCCCATTCATAACATTCATGGACTACGAGGGCCAGCCCGCGAACCACATCGCGTTCACCCTGGCAAAAGCGGTCTTCGTGCCTGAGACGTTTCCGGTTGGCGCGGCTAAGAAACAGGGTGCGAGGCGCGTCATTCAGTATCCCGGCTTCAAGGAGGAGGTTTATCTCGCTGATTACACCCCTGGTCCGTCGCCTTATGATGGTATGGGCATTGGTTCGGATGAGATAATTGCTTTGGCGAGGGGCCCAGCGACATACGCGGCTTATCACGGAAAGGAAAACAGGGTTTTCGTTTCGGTGGTTGAGGGCCTTATTACCCGTGGCGCGCGCGTTGTTCTGTTGCCGCGGACGCGTGGACAGGCGGAGTGGGGGAGGGCACGGGGCGCGATTATCCCGGATAGGGCCTATTACGGCCCTGACCTGGTCTGGCACGCGGACATGGTCATAGGCGCCGGCGGAACCATAACGAGGGAGGCCGCGCTTTTGGGCGTTCCGTCCTACACTGTTTTCGCTGGCAGGTTGGGAGGGGTTGATAGGATGCTCATAAGGATGGGGCTTCTGGTTGATCTGCGGCACGGCGATCTCTCCTGTGTTCGTCCCGAAAAGAAGAGAATACTCTCGCCCAGGCCTCTAAATTCTAATCTCAGAGCCATAATAGCGGATATTATCCTGAATTTAGATGGTTGAAACTCGCTGTGTCTCTGCACCAAAATATGAACATGAAGGACTTCGTCAAACTCGTTCTCGGTTTTCTTGAGCAGGAGAGGCCTGATTACGCCGATGTCCGTGTGGTTTCAAGCAAGGAAGAGGGCATCACCATCAAGAACGGCCAGGTTGACAGTTTTTCCATGGGCGATGAGATTGGATTTGGGGTTAGAGTTTTCATCAAAGGGTTCATGGGTTTTGCTTCCAGCAATAGGTTGACCGCAGAAGAGGCCGAGAGGGTTGTTCGTCGCGCGGCCGCTATGGCCAGGGCCGCGTCCGTGCCCGGTGGAAAGACCTATGAGCTCGTACACGAGGAGCCCGCGGTCGGTACATACGTCACCCCGATAAAAAAAGACCCCTTCTCCGTTTCCACTGAGGATAAGATAGGCCTCCTGATGAGGGTGGATGAGGTCCTTTCGCACGAGGGAGCCGTAAAACTGCGCATTTCTCACCTTCGTTTCATCAGAGACCACAAGATATTCGCGGACACCAGGGGCAGTTTTACCGAACAAACAATATACCACACTGGCGCCGGCTACACAGCCTACGCGATGGGCAACGGGCTTCTCCAGCAGAGGTCTTATCCAGCTAGCCATAGCGGCAACATGCGCGCCGGAGGCTGGGAGTTCGTGGAGGAACTGGATATGCTGGCGCACGCGGAGCGCGTCGCATCCGAGGCCGCGGGCCTCCTGAAGGCACAACCCGCGCCCGAGGGCGAGATGGACATAATCATTGGAACGAATCAGATGGCCCTCCAAGTCCACGAGTCCATCGGCCATGCCCTTGAGCTGGACAGGGTCCTGGGCTACGAGGCATCCTTTGCGGGGACATCCTTCGCTACCCTTGAGAAGCTGGGCAATTTCCGCTACGGTTCCCCCCTCCTGAACATCGTCGCGGATACAAAGGCTCCAGGCGGTCTAGGCACCTTTGGTTGGGATGACGAGGGGACATCTGCAAGAACAGAACCCCTCATAAAGGACGGGATACTCGTGAACTATCTCTCGTCAAAGGATACCTCTCCTGCCATTGGCAAGCCATCAACGGCCGCGGCCAGGGCCTCATCCTGGAACAGGATACCCATCGTGCGCATGGTTAATGTGAGCATGTTGCCTGGCGACAAGAGCTTTGAGGAGCTTCTCGCCATGGTTGACGATGGACTTTTCATTGACACGAACAGGTCCTGGTCAATAGACCAGAAGCGCCTAAACTTCCAGTTTGGAACCGAGATAGGCTACCGGATACGCAAGGGCAAGCTCGCGGAGATGGTCAGAAACCCCATATACTCGGACATAACCCCGAAATTCTGGGCAAAGCTCACGGCAGTGGGCAAGGACTGGGAGCTTTGGGGTGTACCCAACTGCGGCAAGGGCGAGCCGGGCCAGACCATGCGCGTTGGCCACGGCACCAGCCCTTCCCTGTTCAGGCGCGTGAGGGTCGGGAACGCGGAATTTTAGATCTTGAATTCCGACGTGTCGTTTCGTTATCCTTCAATCCTGGAGAAGAAGATAGCTAAGGTGGAGGCGATGGTTGAGGAGAATAAGACCTACGCTGACCAGCTCAAGGGCAGGATAGACCAGCTCGCCAAGGAATACGACCTGATATACGAGAAGGTCTTTCCAGCAGACGGCAGGCCGAACAAGCCAAAGTAGGGCACAGGTCTCTCCTGCGCTGTGGCTCGGAGACCTTATCGGTTCCGTGCCCGCCCTGTTTGCCCTGAGCACAAGGCTATATCAGAGGCCTCATTTATTTTTTTCTGCCGAGGCCATTGTTAGAATTTCCAGAGATAAAAAAAGGGGCCTTTCGGCCCCCGGTTTTATCGTGGGTCTACAGCTCAGTCAACAACCCACCTGAGCATGGGCTCTGACTGGTAGTAGATGTTGCATGTGGCGGAAGGATAGCCGCCGTCGTTGGCGTTGAAGTTGGTGACAACGAACTTGCCGAAGTGGTCACCAACGCCAATCGCATTATCCGCACCAGCATCAAGCCAGAAGGTGGCAAACTGGTTGGAGCCGAGGCTGGAACCGTGTGGGTAGTCCTGGAAATAACTGCCGGGCGCGGGGGCAACCAGTATGTTATCAATCGGGCCGGTCTCAATGGCAAAGCCGACATCCAGGTTGGGGTTCCAGCCACCTGCGCCGGCGTAGTTGGTTGCGAACCAGGCCTCGCTGCCATCATCATTCATATACCAGGCCGCGGACTCTTTTCCGGTTGATGGAACTGCCGTCGCGTTGCCTGAGGCGTCAAAGCCCACCCAGGAAGGATGATCGGGCGAGGGGTCCCTCATGGACCAGACCTTCACGCCGGAGCTCACCACCATGTCAAAGGTGATGGTCCCGCTGAGGAGCGGATCCGTTCCGACCGCTGTCACGACTATCTCCTTGCCGGGATTGTCCTCGGTCACATTGTAGGTCGTGGTGGTGTTATCCGCTGTGGAGTCTATGACCGTTCCGTCCACGGCTATGGTGTAGTAGTCAGCGCCGTCTATCTGGTTCCACTCCAGCTTCACCGTGCCGCCGTTGTCGGTCA
Source organism: Caldifarciminota bacterium (assembly GCA_049969615.1). Taxonomy (GTDB): domain Bacteria; phylum Hydrothermota; class Hydrothermia; order JBDRYB01; family JBDRYB01; genus JBDRYB01. Next base: position 4,356 of record JBMFOM010000023.1, on the reverse strand, counting down.
CTGTGTAGGTGAGACCTATGTCGTTGGACTGCGATCCGCCGCAGTCTAGGCCCATCAGGAACATGCTCCCCACGAGGAGCAGTCCTGCCACTGTGAGATACATCTTCCTCATGTCTGTTTAACCTCCGTTAAAAGAGCTTTATTACTTTCCGCCGGTGGGTCTGCCGCCAGTGCCGCCGCCGGTGCCGCCGCCAACCGGGGGCTTGGGTTTGCCGCCGCCACCAGTGGTAGTCGTGGGCTTCTTCCCTGCCTTCAGCGAGTCAACGGCAACGGTCAGGGCCTCAACCTGATCCTCAAGGGTCGTGACCCTCTTGTCCAGGTCAGACACATCATCCTTCACCTCTGTGATGCTGGTCTGGATTTCTTCCAGAGCCTTCGCCGCCTGCCCCATCTGACCGCATCCCACGGTCAGAAGGAGGCCACCGCCAACTAGTAGTGCTGTCAGATACCTCATCTTAAAAACCTCCTTAAGGTTTAGCCCGAACATTATAGAGGCCCCTGTCAAACTATTGCAAGCTGTCTTAGGGTCAACCAACCTCTTCACGATCTTTTAGACCCAGGTTCCGAGGGAAATGTTCCCTGATTTACTGAGGGTAGTGTGGCAAAAGCCATGGCTACCAGTATATCGGAGACAAAGCCTAGAACATGTGTTTTTCCTTGAACATCTTCATTTCCTCTTCCCTCTTGGAGGGGACGCCGAGGAACCCTCCGGGGAATATCCCGCGAAGCTCCAGGGCCTTCACTACCCTGCCCACGGAGAGAACGAGCGCGGCGGTTCTGGGATCAATCTTATATTTCTCGTATTTTTCAATGGTATCCCAGAACGCCCTGCGCATTATTTCCGAGAGCATCTTGTCCACTTCTTCGTATTTCCACCAGTAGCGGAACCTTGCCTGGACCCACTCCAGATATGAGACCGTGACTCCGCCAGCGTTGGCCAAGATGTCGGGTATCACGAATATTCCCTTGTCGTGGAGTATGGCATCCGCCTCAATGGTAGTGGGGCCGTTCGCGCCCTCCGCGATGAGTTTTGCCTTGATCTTCGGAGCGTTTTTCTCTGTTATGACCCTTTCTATGGCCGCGGGGACGAGTATATCAACCTCAAGCTCAAGGAGCTCCTCGTTGGTTATTTTGTCGGCATCCGGATAGTCTGAAACGGTTCCGGTCTTGTTCGCGTGCTCCTTGACCTTATGGACATCAAGCCCCTTCTTGTTGAGTATGCCTCCGTGCACATCCGAGACCGCTATTACCTTTGAACCAGCCTCCGCCAGGAACTTCGCCGCGAACCAGCCCACATTTCCAAATCCCTGGATAGCAGAGACTGACGAGGCTATGGACATCTTCAGGTATTTGGCGGCCTCTTCTACTGTGTAGAAGAGGCCCAGAGAGGTTGATACCTCCCTTACCTGCGATCCACCCAGCTCCAGCGGCTTTCCGGTGATGACGCCGGGTTCAGGTTGTCCCTTTATGAAGGAGTGGACATCCATCATCCAGGCCATGTCCTGTGGAGTGGTATAGACATCCGGCGCTGGTATGTCCTTGTCAACCCCGACCAGTGGGGTTATTGCCGCGAAGAATGCCCTGCATATCTTCTCTTTTTCCCTATAGGTCACGGAACGCTGACCTTTCCCTGGTTTTTCCCTGGGATCGGGGTGAAGGTCTGGCGGAAACTCAACTCCACCTTTGCCTCCACCATAGGGTATGCCAACAACCCCGCACTTCCAGGTCATCCAAGCGGCGAGGGATTTCACCTCGTCCATATCCACCTGATTGTGGAAACGGATTCCACCCTTGGCTGGCCCTGGTATGGTCGTGTGTTCAACCCTATGTCCCTTGAATATCCTTATGGTTCCATCATCCATCTCCACTGGGAAGGTCACGGTAAGTTGGCGCTCAGGCTCCGCGAACTTATCTCTAATCCACTGGGGAAGATTTAGGACTTCAACGGCCTTAAAAAACTGCCTTTGAGCCATCTGGTAAAGGCTTTCGGTTGGCATGATTGCCTCCTTGAGGTAAGATTAGGTTTTTGGGCAAGATAATATTATAATGCACGGGTTGAGGCCGAGGCAATAATTGAATTTGGGCGAGCTCTTGCTTTATCCTTTTCAGCCTGGGCCCATAGCTCAGTTGGCTAGAGCACCCGGCTGATAACCGGGAGGTGAGTGGTTCAAGTCCACTTGGGCCCATTCCGTAGGATTTTACGGCTTTGGGAACGAATTCCCTCCTTAACACCACTTAACTACCCCCAGAGCTTCTGTCCTCCGCAAAATCCTGTGAGTTTTAGAGACTATTAGAGACCATGAAAAGCATTTTCGTTCACAACCTCTCCCAGGCGTTCACAATGGCCAAAGGCCTTTCCCCCGTGAAAGAAGCGGCCATACTCATTGAGGGCGAACTGATAAAGGCCATAGGCCCCGAGGACGAGATAAGGCCTCTGGTTCCTCCGGATGCTGAGCTTATTGATGCCGGTGGCCGGTGTGCTTTGCCAGGCCTCATTGATTCTCACACGCACTTGGTTTATGCCGGAAACAGGGCAGGGGAGTTCGCCCAGCGTTTGGGAGGAGCGGATTACCTCGCAATACTCAAGGCTGGTGGCGGCATACTCTCAACTGTCAAAGCCACGCGCGCCGCTTCTGATGAAGAGCTATATCTCCTGGCCAGGGAGAGGGCCGCCGAGATGCTCTCTTGGGGCGTGACAACCATAGAGTCCAAGTCCGGCTATGGCCTGGCAACTGAGCATGAGATGAGACTTCTCCAGGTGGCAAAGCGATTGTCCCACGAGGGTTTTCAGGTCGTCCCGACCTTTATGGGCGCGCACGCGATTCCGCCTGAATTCGGAGAAAACAGAAAGGCCTATGTTGATCTTGTTGTTGAGGAGATGCTTCCGGCTGCGCGTGAGCTTGCTGTTTTCTGCGATGTTTTCATGGACCAAGGCGCTTTTACCCCCGATGAGACCGAACGTATTTTCGGCAAGGCTATTGAACTGGGCTATAAGCTAAAGATTCATGCCGATGAGCTCGCTCATACCGGCGGCGCGGAAATGGCTGGAAAGTGGGGCGCGGTTTCCGCGGATCACCTTTTACACCCCTCTGATGAAGGCCTTGAGGCCATGGCAAAGTCTGAAACCGTGGCAGTCATGCTCCCTGCCACATCCTTCAGTCTGAGAAAACCCTATGCTCCGGTTGAAAGATTCAGGGCCGCAGGCCTTCGCGTAGCCATTGCCACGGATCATAACCCAGGCACCTCGCCCACGCTCTCATTGCCCCTTGCCGCCACCATAGGCATCTTAGCGGGGGGTTTGACCATTGAAGAGGCCCTACTTGGCATGACAGCGAACGCGGCCCGTTCGCTCGGGCTTGATGATCGCGGTGTTCTTGCGCCCGGCAAGAGGGCCGATATCCTCGTCCTGGATGTGGATGAACCAGCCCAGATCTTTTACCAGATTGGCAGAAAATTGTCCTGGAAGGTTTTCGTGGGCGGAAATGAGATGTAGCCCTTTAACCCAGATTTTGCAGTAGGCTGTAAGCCTTGAATTGCCAAGGGATCAGCCCACATAAGATCGCTCAGGAAACCCCTGAAAAATCCCGGTTTGCCCCTTGTCCCCTTTATCAGAGCTCTCGCTTAGTCTATCTTTGGAACTCAGGCACCGCAAAGTCTGGGATACCTAAGGAACATAAAGGCTTAGAACCATTGCCTCAGATCCTACCTGGTCTCCCCAAATACACAAGTGTTTGATCCTGCGCAGGAGGTGGGTAAATAAAGGCCCGGCTTGATAGCCGGGCTATGTTCGCCGGTAAATATCCTAGTAAGACTGAAATCCCTGGAAGCCGCCTGAGGCTATTGCCATTATTGCGATGATGGCGTATATACATCCTCCTATGACGCCCATGATGATGCCTATGAGGGAGAGGATACCCGTGACGAGGAAATAGGTCTTGAGTTTTGAAGCGAATTCAGCCAGGTCGTCCGATGACTTGGAAACTAAGAACTGCTGTGCCCTTGAGCTTGCCTGATAAAGGACGACGCCGAGCCATATATACAGGATACCCACGAGCATGAGCGCGCTGGGGATACCCATGATGATCATCATTATGCCAAGGAACTTCAACCAGCCTTTCATGCCCCGTAGGGCGCTCTCCAACCTGTAGTTTTCAATTACGCCATTCATCTCTGTCTCCTTTCGGTTAGTTTGGAGATTATAGTGGGCGCGGGGCTTGTGGATCAACCCTCACCCGACCCTCACCCGACCCACCTTCAACCCATTCTAAGTCCTTGACCATCAACGAGTTCGGCGAAAGTGCCGATGGCTCTGGGACCTAGCGAGGCAGGATCGGGGAATTGCCTTATTTTATCAGC
>JBMFOM010000022.1:0-21633 GCA_049969615.1 Caldifarciminota bacterium | reverse complement strand
CTTTGTCTTGTTTATGGGGGAGGGCCATATTTTGGCCCAAAACCCCATCTCCGCGCCTACTGAGAGGGAATGGAACCTGCAACCCAGAGCTGTTTGTTATTTGGCTGTTCGGAACCCTATAATTTGGACATGTGGAAACCGTGGTTGGTTTTTCTTTTGGGACTCTGGGTGTTCATATCCGCTTTCGTTCCCGGAGCGGTCGCCCATGGCGGACACAGCATATTCTTCGGCGCGCTTATTGCCGGGTTCTCCTTTTGGGTGGCCAGGAAATCCCGACTTGAATGGATAAATTTCGCCCTGGGTATCTGGTTTGTAGTCTCCGGGTTCTTTCTGCACAACCTCTGGAACAATCTCGCTGTCGGGCTTATCGTCGCAGTGATCTCGCTGATTGACGGGGTAGCCTGGGAAAAGACCGCCAGCTAAAGGATCTCTTTTGCCGCGCCCATAACCATCTCAGGCGTTATCCTCTTCATGCAATCATGATGGCCTAACGGACACGGCCTCTCGGCCCTCGCCTTGCATGGCCTGCAATCCAGGGAAACCTCAACTATGCGGCTTTGGGGGGAAAGGGGCCAGAACCCCATATCTCTGACCGTCGGGCCATAAATGGCAACACACGGGACACCAAATATTCCAGCCGCGTGCACGGGCGCGGAATCTCCAGAAATAACCAAACTCGCTCGGCCAACCAAGCCGAGGAACTCAGGAAGGGATAGCCTTCCAGTCAGATCAACCGAACCCGGAGCCAGGTCAACCACATTCCGCGAGACGGGGGCATCTTCTCTTCCGCCGGTCAAGACAACACGTATCCCAACATCCATAAAACCCCTCGCTATTTCAGCGAAATTCTCAGCGCCCCACCTCTTTACCCTCCAGGAAGTCCCCGGCGCCAGGAGGACAAATGGACCAACAGGCATATTACTGCAGGCGTTGAGGAGCCTCCCGTGATCGGGAAACCACATTTCCTCGCGAATGAGACCAGGGGGCAGGCCCAGGGGCACTAGGAGCTTCTGAAACCTAATGACCTCGTGGATGCCGTATTCATAAGGAATTCTTCTGGTATAAAGGACACGGGCTGGCGAATCCGAGAACCCCACCCTTTCCGGCGCTCCGGTGGAAAACGCTACCAGCGCGCTCCTGTGGGACTTATGCGGTAGGACAGAATAATCCGGCCTCACGCCCTTTATTCTTTTTGCCACATCTGCCATCCCCCTCAGCCCCTTGCCAGAGCCATCCTTGTCCCAATGTATGACCTCAACTCCAAGAAAATCGGCCAATGGCGTGAATTTTCCGTGGGAGAGCAAAATGGGCGTTGCACCCGCTTCTTTAGCCGCACGAAGGACCGGCAGGGTCAAGAGGAAATCTCCGAGATACCGTGTTGGCTGGAAAATCAGAACCCTTTTACCCATGAGCGGCATCCCGATACACCTCCAGAGTCATCCCTGCTGTCCGCGTCCAGGAGAAGCGCCTTGCCCTGAGGAGGCCCCTCTCAATTAGCAGGCGAACGAAGCCCTCGTCATCAATGAGTCTCATAACGGCATCACGGAACCCGTCCTCATCGTAGGGATCAACCAGGACTCCGGCATCCCCCGCGGCCTCGGCCACCGAAGGATGGGTTGATGTTATCACGGGCGCGGCAGAGGCCATGGCCTCTATGACCGGAAGGCCAAAACCCTCGTATTTGCTGGGAAAAGCGAGGGCTAGGGAAGCGGAGAGCAAAGCACCCAGCTCTGGGCCGGGCACAAATGGAACTTGGACTATCCTGTCCCATAGCCTCAGTTTTTCGGCGATCTCGGACTCGGCTGGTTCAAGTCTTCCGCCTGCCACCAATAGTTTTATCCCCGGAACTCCGCTCATCCCCTTCAGGACCAGCGAGAGGTTTTTTCTTGATTCTGGCTGACCAACGAAAACCAGGAAGCGTCTCTCGGAAAGGGCGTATTTTTTGATAATGGGTAGGTATTCCTCCCTTGAGTAAGGCCTGGCCCAACGCGGTATGCCGTGGTATATAACACGAACCTTCTCGGCCGGGTAATCCGTGAACCGAAGGACCTCTGACCTGGCGAACTCCGAAACCGCTATCACGGCCGCGGGGTTCATGGAAAAACACCTTTTGGTCTTCTCACGCATTCTGCGCTTTTTGCCTGGTGGAAACCAGAAGTCCGTCTGATCGTAGAATTCAACCATGTCGTGGACGGTCAGCACCTTGGGAAAACCGCCGGGCAAAAGATAACGATTGGTGCCGTGAAAAAGCTCAATTCGCCCCATCCAAAAAGGCATGACCTTCTTTTTCGCTAGATGGGGCAATCTCCTGGCCCACATGAACCTCTGGAGCCTGGAAAACTTGAATGAGGCGTGAACCTCAACGCCAAGGTCAATTAGCCGCTCTATCAGGTTTATTATGTATGTGCCTATTCCCCTGGGATTGGGGTTCCAGACAGGGGTGACATCCATGTGGACCTTCATTTCAGGAAGACCTGCGGCACCTCCACGGCCTCGGATAGCTCCCGGCAAAGCCCCTCAAGGTCAGAAACGCCGGAACGCTCGGCAAGCTCCCTGATAGAAAATACGAATTTTCTAAGCGCCTCACCTTTTCCTATTCATGAGCTCCCGGAGCTTTGACCATCGGGGGTCAGTTGCCTCCTCTTCCTTTTCCGCAACAGGCACGTGCTCGCAGGTCTCGCGGTTCCTGTCCGCGCCGCAAACGGGACAGAGGCCCTTGCAGTCAGGATCACAAAGGGGTTTTATTGGCATTGCCAGTATGACCATTTCCCTTAGGAATGGCGCCAGGTCTATCTCCTCGCCGGAGAAGAACTGGGTGGTGAGGTCCTTTTCTTCCAAGCGAAGCTCAGGCGGCAGGATTGGCTGGCCTCTTATTAGGGTGAGGTCTGCGGATTCGCCAAGCCGGTGTTCGGTCTCGGCCAAACATCTAGAACAGGCAAGAGCCGCGGTAAAATTAACGCTCATGCTGAGGCGAAGTTTTCTGCCCGCTTTTCTGATGGTAGCCTCAGCGTTTATCGGTCCGAGAAAACGGGCATCATTGGAGTCCGAGAGATCAAGCGCCTGGGGTTCCAGATTGAGGCAGAAAGATACACCTTCCGGCCCTATGTCTTCAAGCTTTACGCTTATCGGCTCCATGGGATTCCTCCAGGGCGGACACGCACTTGGGACACGCGTCCGGATATCTCTCGTTCTTTCCAACATCCGGATGCCAGACCCAGCACCGGATGCACTTCTTGCCCCCGGCCTTCTCAACGGCGACGACCCAGTCATCGGTCTCCTGCATAACGACGCCCCGTGGCTCCGGCGACAGGATAACGCCTGAGACTATGAAAATTTCGGGTAGGTGATCCTTGTATTTTCTGAGAAGATCAAGCGCGCCGTCGTTTTTCGCACCGATTATAAGCTCTGCCTCCAGGGAATTGCCTATCATATCATCGGCCCTGGCCCGTTCAAGCGCGAGGGCCACGGTCTCCCTTATGGCGAGAAGGGTTGCGAACTCACCGGCAAGAGCGTCATCCCTCCACTTATGGGGAACCTCCGGCCACTGTTCAAGGAAAACGCTCTCGGCCTTCTGGCCCGGCAGGTGATCGTGAACCTCCTCTGCAGTGAACGACAGGACAGGCGAGAGCGCAATGTCAAGAAATCGCGCTACATGGTAAAGGACAGTCTGGGCTGACCTCCTCCCACGGGAGGCCGCGGCCCACGTGTATAACCTATCCTTTACGGCGTCCATGTATAGAGCGGAGACCTCCGTGGACATAAAGTTCATCGCGGCTCTCACTGCCCTGTGGAACTCACGCGCTTCATAGGCGGATTTTACCTGATCTAGGATCCCTGTGAGCCTGTGTAGGATGAACCTGTCAAGGGGAAACATATCGCTTACGGGAACAGAATCCCCCTGGGGATCAAAATCATAGAGGTTTCCGAGGCAAAAACGGAAGGTGTTTCTTATCTTTCTGTAGGCATCAGCTGTTCTGGCGAGTATTTCCTTTCCCAGCCTTATGTCCTGGGTGTAATCAGTGGACGCGACCCACAGCCGGAGGACATCTGCGCCATGTTCATCAACGACTTCGTTGGGCGATATGGCGTTGCCGAGGGACTTGTGCATGGTATAACCCTTTTCATCCAGGACCCAGCCGTGGGTTATGACCTCCTTGTATGGGGGCTCATCCCTTACTGCTACAGTGAGCATGAGCGATGCGTTGAACCAGCCCCTGTGCTGATCCGGACCCTCAAGATAGACATCTGAGGGTATGGGAAGCCCGAGCTCCGGAAGGACGACCATTGCCGTGACGCCGGAATCAAACCAGACATCCAGTATGTCGTTCTGTTTCTCAAAACGAGTGCCGCGACAAGCCGGACACGCAAAACCATCCGGGAGAAACTTTTCAGTGGGCTGGGTTATCCAAGCATCAGAACCCTCCTCTGAGAAAACCCTTGAGGCCAACCGGACGACATTCGGGTCAAGGATCTCAGCCCCGCAATCAAGGCAGGTAAGCGCAGGTATAAAAACACCCCAGTGTCTCTGTCTGGATATGCACCAATCGGGCCTCTCGGCGACAGAGGATCTTATCTTGGCTTCGGATGAAGGGGGGACCCACTTGACATTCCTGATGAAACCGAGGGCCCTCTTTCTCAGATCCAGATGATCAACCCTGAGAAACCACTGGCTGGTTGCCCGGAATATCAGGGGTTTCTTGCAACGCCAGCAATATGGATACTGGTGAACGATCTCGCCAATTCGCACTAGAAGCCCCCTTTCGGAGAGCCGCTCTATTGCTTTTTTACCGCCCTCCTCCACGGATAGTCCCTCAACAGAGATCGGGGTAGCGCTTTGCTCATCGGCCTCCCTGGTGAAGTTTCCGGATTCGTCCACGGGCGAGAAAACCGGAAGATTATACCTTTTGCCCACCTCATAGTCCTCCCTGCCGTGGCCCGGCGCTGTGTGAACTATGCCACTGCCCGCGTCCAGGGTCACGTATTCCGAGAGGACAGCCGGGGATTCAAGGTCAGGGAACAGGGGGTTCTCAAAGACCAGGTTCTCGGCCTCCCGGCCGCGGAATACCTTGACCACTTGGGCATTGAGAAGGGATTGCATGGCCTCCGCGGCCAAGGGCAAAAGGGCCTCCGCGAGGACAACAAGCCCCTTTTCGGTTGAAACAACGATATACATGACATCGGGGCCGAAAGCAAAGGCCCTGTTTGCCAGAAGGGTCCACGGAGTTGTGGTCCAAACCAAAGCCCAGGCTTCCTTTCCGCCCAAAAGCCCGTCCGGATCCCGCTTGACCCTTGCCAGGAACCAGAGGGATGGGGAAGTTTTGTCCTTGTAGTCTATTTCCACCATAGCGAGGGTAGTCCTGCAGGTGGGGCACCAGTGGATGGGCATGTGATCCCTGTATATGTATCCCTTCTCCACGAGAAGAGCGAGAATATCAAGTTCCTGTGATTCGTACTCCTTGGATATGGTCAGGTATGGCCTTGACCACTCACCCAGGACACCGAGGCGACGGAACTCTTCTTTCTGCACATCAACCCAGTGTAGGGCAAATATCCGACACTTAGAACGTATTTTGATCTTTGTCTCAGGGGAGAGCTCACGCCTATCAACCACGGTCAACCTCGCGAACTCCGGATCGTGTTTGGTGACCTCGGTCTCAATGGGCATTCCGTGGGTATCCCAGCCTGGGATATATCGGACCCTGTAGCCCTCCAAGGCTTTGAACTTGTTAATTATGTCCTTGAGGACCTTGTTGAGGGCCTGACCAAGGTGTATGTGGCCATTTGAATATGGCGGGCCATCGTGCAGGACAAACCAGGGTCCGGATCGTTCCGCAAGGCGGCCAGCTATGTTTTTATCCTCCCATTTCCTCCCTATGTCTGGCTCCCTCTTTGGCAGGGAAGCCTTCATGGGAAAATCGGTCTTTGGCAGGTTTAGCGTGTCCTTGTAGTCCATCTTAGTTATCCGTTAGTGTTTTCTCTTTGCCTATCTTTGATGGTAATACACTCATAACCCGTATCACCGGCTCTCAAATGAGTAGAAAACATAGAGAAGCCCCCCCAGGATCACGGCCGTCAAGAGCGGTTCTGCTATGCCCGTTCCGTGGTTCTCGTCTATTTCTGGGGAAAGCCCTTTTACCCTTATGGCTTGCCTCCATTTCCAGTCCAGATCCTCTGTCCGGCCTCCAGCAAGGGTCTCGTTCCATATCACCACAGAGTCCACGCCCGTCGCGGTGAGATAGATCCGGAACCTAGATTTCCGGATCAGTTTTTTACCAGACCAGGGGAACAGGCCCTTCTGGATGGCGTATGTGATGCCAAGTTCTCCAACCCTGTAGCTTATCATGGTGCCGGATGCTCGTCCACGCACGACTTCCTTGTCCGATTCCATAGCCACACCGATAAGGCACTCCTCCACAAACCATGACCACGGATCCTTTGGGGCTTCGGCCGCCAGGTATACCGTATCCGAGAGACTATCCCAGGGCAAACCGGAAAGGGCTTTTTTCAGGTCTGCCTCCAGGAATTCCAGATCTGTGGAGGGATTCTGAGCGGCAAAAAGGACGAGCAAAGCTCCCATGTTAGCTAAACACAAAAAAGCGGCGGACGGGATTTGAACCCGCGACCCTCAGCTTGGGAAGCTGATGCTCTACCAGCTGAGCTACCGCCGCAAATGGAGCCGAGGGGATTTGAACCCCTGGCCTCTGGAGTGCGATTCCAGCGCTCTCCCAGCTGAGCTACGGCCCCAGGCACAAATTTTACCGCAATTGCGCGTTGGGCCGCAACATTATGGAACCAAATGCCTCATCCTAAATCCGCGGAGGGTTGAGATATCAAGGGCGAATACACCATAATAATAGCAGTGCAAAGGGTTCAAGGCAAAAGGGGACACGGCTGGCGTTCGTGTCGCGGAGGAAGCCCTCAAGAAAGCGAGGACCCCGCGATGAGGCCCCCAGTCCGCGCCTGGCTGTATGCCGGGCTTTTCGCCCTCCTGACTTGGATCAGTAGGGTTCCGTTCCTCAGCCGGTATCTCTGGCACTTTGACTCCGGGAACATGGCGTTGGGACTCTATGAATTCAACCTCGCTAAACACCAGCCGCACCCTCCGGGCTACATCATCTTCATGGGGGTGGCAAAGGCCTTTCATTTCCTCCTGGGCGATGCCAACCTTGCTCTGGTCTCCGCCTCGGTCCTGTTTTCTGGCATCGCGGTTGGCCTCATTTACCTCTTTGGCAGAAAGTTCTTCGGGGAGAAGGTTGGATTGTGGGCCGGGGTCTTCCTCGCCCTGAACCCCGATTTCTGGCTCCACGGAGAGGTCGCGCTGGTATATTCTGCTGGGGCTTTTGGGGGTATCCTCGTGGCGTTTGTCTCCTGGTTCATGGTCAGATATAGAGCGTCCCTACGACCAATGCACGCGATCCTCGTTGGCCTTGCCATAGGCCTGGTTGGGGGCCTTCGTCAGAGCGACCTGTTTCTTCTGGCGCCCCTTTGGGGATATGCTTTCTGGCGTGCCGGGAGGGAGAACATAGCGTTTCTGCTCTGGGGAGCGCTTGGCATGGCAGTGGGGATATTCGCGTGGTCGGTGCCACTTTATCTGCTTTCCCCAGAGGGTTCGCCCGCGGGCCAGCTCATTGGTTCCGCGAGGGACACCAGCCTGTTTTTTGGCGCGCCCCTAAAGAACCATCTGAGGATGGTCATCCTGTTGTGCCTTTTTACGCTCCTCGCCCTAGGCCCTGCAGGAGCAATACTCTTGCTGATCCCATGGAAGTTCAGGCCCACGAGAGCAACGCTTGGCAAGGATGACATCATCCTCCTGATGCTCTGGGTCATCCCATCCGTTCTGTTCTTTGCCCTGATCCATTTCACCAACCCCGGACACATGTTCCTTTTTCTGGGGGCTATAGTCATTGCAGAAGCGCTGGTCGCGGCCGCGTTCAGGAGCCCGTGGCTCCCCGCGAGCCTCGCGGTGGTCTCCTGCGCTGTTTTCTTGGGTTTCGTCTATCCACGCTTCATTCTGAGGCCTGACTCCGCGAGGAGGTCACAGATTGAAATGGTTAGCGAGCACCCTGAAGCTACCCTGGTCATCTGGTCGGACAACACAGTCAGGAAGCCGGCCTTTCGTGGAGAATATCATCGTTTCTACTCATTTTACTTTCCACAGAGGGACTTTTATCTCCTGGCCTTTAGGAAGGACACACGGGACATCGTGAGGTTTCGTTGGACAGAGAAAGAATACCTGGCCCGCGGTTCTGAACCCGCGGCCGTAATACCGGGCAAGGAGCTCCTCTTCTTGTTTCACAGCGCGGGGCCGGATGCCCTGGATTCGCTCAGAGCTTGGTTCCCCGACGGCTCCGTCCTGGAAAAACGTGGCGCAATTGGCTATTTGGCTCCGGTGGGCGAGCCGCGCCAATTCAATTACCTTAACATGAAACTGGAGGTGAAACCTTGATTTCCGTCGTCATTCCCTGCCACAACGAGGAACCCGTCATTGATGCCCTCATGGCAAGGCTATTGCCCGTCCTCATCTCACTCGGAGAACACGAGATCATCTTTGTTGACGATGGTTCACGTGACATGACCCTTGCCAAGCTTGAGAAATATGCCGTTGATAATCCCTCAGTGAAGGTCCTTTCATTCAGCAGGAATTTTGGCCATCAGGCCGCGATCTCCGCTGGAATAGAGCATACCTCCGGGGATTGCGTGATCACCATGGATGCAGACCTCCAAGACCCACCGGAAATCATCCCGCAGATGATTGAGAAATGGAGGGAGGGTTTTCAACTGGTCTATGGTTATAGGGTCTCCCGTGGCAGGGACACTCCCTTCAAGAGCCTTACCGCGAGGATTTTTTACTGGTTGATGAAGGCGATCTCAGGCGTTGATGTGCCACAGGACTCCGGGGACTTCAGGCTCATGGACAGGGCTTTGGCTGACCAGATCAAGGGGCTTAAGGAACATCACAGGATGCTCAGGATATTCACGGCCTGGACTGGTTTCAGGTCAACGGGCGTGCCATACGAAAGGGGCGACAGGGTCGCGGGCCAGACGAAATACACCCTGGGCAGGATGATCAGGTTCGCGTGGGACGGCATAACATCCTTTTCCTATCGGCCCCTTCAGCTCGCCACATGGCTTGGTCTGGCGTCTGCATTCCTGGCCTTCGTGGGCATAATATGGGTTATCGTCGTGAAGATCCTGGGTTGGGCTATCCCCGGCTGGGCTTCCCTTGCTGTGCTGGTTCTGTTTATCGGGGGCATTCAGCTCCTCGTCCTGGGCGTCATCGGCGAATACCTGGGCAGGATATACGATGAGGTAAGGGCAAGGCCACTTTATATCGTGTCCAGGAGGATAAATTTCTAACCCAGGGGCCAGGGGCCCACGAAGCAGTTTCCTGGCCTGACCCGCTATTTGACTACCGCTTTCTGGAGTCTTCCGTTTTCCATCTCACCCTTTTGGGTCAGGAGAACCGTGTCGCCCCTTATGCCGCCAAGAACACCAGCGTCCCAATCCTTGGTCCAGATGACCTTTTTCTTTGCCAGATCGTAAATCCCCAAACAAGGGGACATGTTTATGTCCGCAACGCTCGCGCATTGTGTGAACTTGAAAACAGCCTTACCGTTATTCAGGCAATAGGAATAACCGCCCAGAATAGGATGGTTGTCTGCGCATTCCTTCTCCATCCAACTGATGAAGGGTTCATACTCCTCGGCCGACTCGCCCTGCGGGCTTGAAAAGTTCTTACGCCCCTTTATTCTAATGGTGAAGCTGTCCAGAAGCTCGGGTCTACCCTTGATGGAAATCAGGTAGAGATTGAATGGAAAAAGGTCAACCGCCAGAACCGTGTCTCCGTTAGCTCTGCAAGCTATAGGGGAACTCCCAAAAGGCTGGGACTTTGCCCACTGGGCATCAGGGAGTATGAAGGTTCTGAGAAATTTTCCACTGGTGTCCCAGATAGTGGCCACCGTAGGGGTGTCCCCTGCCAGATATTTCCCGATCACCAAGAGGAACCCGTCCTCAAGGGGATACACGTGCTTGTGGGCTATGCTCATGCGAGGTGGCGGACACTTGGTCTCAAGGATTATCTCCTTGATATAATCAAGATCCGTAGTGAAAAGGGTGAGCCGGGATGTGGTCGCCTCGCTAACAACCAGGTAGTCCTTTGTCAGGCACAGGTAGCCACAACAAGCCTCCGAGAGGCTCTTTTTTAGGAGATGCCCGTCAGCAGACCACTTCATAAGGTAGGTGATCTTGGAGCTGTCCGCCATCCCGTATATGTAATCGCCTCCATTGGCCGTCAACCAGATTATCCTGAAACCCTCCGGGAGCTCCAATTGGAGTTCCCCGACCAGCACCAGGCCAGCAAAAAGGCTTATCCTTTTCATGCGCTTTTACCTTATGGTTCTTCTCATCCCCTTACCAGATCATCCGTCCAGCCTTTTTCATTTTATCTTAAACTCCTTTTGGCTCCTTGTTCTTTCATAGTCTAAACCTCCTCCCCACCCAGGCCTATCTCAAACGCTCCCATAATACCTAACCAGAGCATCCTTTAACCTCCAGCTTGTTCGCCCCGAACATTATATGGCACGGGGGGGGGCTGTGCAAGCGCTCTGTCAAGCTGCAGGGTGAAATTGCTCTCATGCAATCCTGGTGCCATTTGTATGGGACAGGGTCTCTTTGTCAGGTTCCCCGGAGGCCCTATTTTCGGCCAAAAATGCCTGGAAGCCCTGTGTTCACGCCAGGCCAGGCGAGGCCAAGCTCATCCGGGTCAACCCAGAGGGCAAAGAACCTGTCCCATGAATAGGGTTATTGAAAAGCTGCCTCAGATAATATCCGCTCCGGGCCTCATTCTTAGAATTGAGGCGCGTCAAAAAATCGTATTGTGAGACAGGCTCTGCCTCAGATCTGTCTGGTCTCCCCAGATACACAAATAATTGATCCTGCGCGGGAAGTGAGTTATAATTTCTCCAGAACATCTCTTTATGGGAGGAGAATATGAGGTTAATTCTCTCCACGATGGTGGTGATTGTGCCCCTGGCGGCGCAACGCGTTGCCGTGGCCAGTTTCCAGGCCATCAGCCTTGACGAGGCGACTGCCAGGGCCACGACCGAGCTGGCTGGTGGAATTCTCGCGTCCGAGGGATACTCTGTAGTTGAGGTGGAGGGTATAAGCGAGGCTGACCGCTACAACGCTCTGATCAGGGCCGAGGAGGCCGGGGCAAACATGTTGTTCACCGGTTCGCTCACACGGATGGGCAATAACATAGTGCTTTGGTGCTCCCTTCTGAGAACCGATGGGGCTGTGGTCTATCAGGACAAACTCATCCTCGCGTCCGAGGATGAGATATCCGAGGGACTTGAGGCCATCGCCAAAGCCACGAAAACGGGCCAGAAGGCAAGGGTCGTGCTGGAGGAGAAAAGGCTCTCCGAGAAGGGTATAACCGGTGCAAAGAGCTCCTATGTGACCACGGGCCTCACGATGGGTTCGCTCATACCGTTCGCCGGCCTCACCAACAAGGTGCCGCTGAACGGAGGCTGTATTAGCGCTAACTTTGAGATACCCAGGGCCTCTTTTCAGCTCGGGACAGGGCTTTATGTCAGCGAGAATGCCCTTCTCTGGAACATAGCTAGCCTCAAGGCCAACTACATACCAATGGGCCTCTCTGATTTCTCGCCATACATAGGCATGGGAGCCGGGTTCGCTTTCCTGAATTCATGGGGGGGCGACACACTGAAGAATTCCCACGGGTGGATATTTGAGCCGGGTTTCGGCATGGTGTTCTTCCGGACATACGAGGTCAGGCTCATCGTTGATGTCCGCTACGCGTTCCTGCTCGGCAGGGATAATCCCAACGGCCTGACGCCATCCATAGGCTTTTCATACCAGACAGGAGAGTTCTGAGATGACAACGATAACGCTCGCGTTCCTCTTTTCCGCGAACAACATAGTTGTTGAGAAATTCCAGGTAATAGGCGCTGACACATCCCTGGCCCCGGTTGCGGCGGAGCTCCTGCGTGGTTCGCTGGCCGCGGTAGCAGGATACAACATCATAAAGACCACAGAGAAGGATAAAAAGGCCCTTGAGGGCATGGGCGTTGATTTTGTGGCAAGAGGCTCCGCAACCCAGCTGGGGAACCAGATATCCATAAGGATAAGGATTGAGCGGCTGGCCACGGGGGTGTCTATCTTTGACGAGAAATACCAGGTCGCGTCATACGATGACATGGGCTTCGGCATAGACATGCTCTGTCTGAGCCTGAAGACCGGTAAGAAACCGCAGGAGCTCGCGACCAAGGCCATCCTTGAGGAGACCGGAATGCGCCCCAAGCGCCAGAGCTACACATCCGTGGGCGCGACCTTCGGCTCTGTCACTCCACTGATGGGCAGTTATGGAAAGGATGTTGGCCTCATATACGGAGGGATGCTGACCTTCAATTATGAGACGCCTAATTTTATGGGTCAGTGGGCCACTGGCATATATGGCGGAGATGGGGTGGTCATGCTCCCCTTATCCATCATATCCCTGAACTGGCTACCCATGGGCGTCTCCACGGTCTCGCCATATCTTGGGTTTGGCGGTGGACTTAACCTGCTTAATGTGCTGGATAGCCAGATGGTCTATGATCCTTGGAACAACATATACGGCTGGGGCGCCTATGTGGACGCGGGCGTGGTCTTCCTCCGGCAGTATGATTTCAGGCCTTTCTTTGAGGTGAAATATGGTTATCTCTTCGGCAAGAATCCGCTCACGGACAAGTATCCCCAGGGTATCCACATATCCCTGGGCCTGGTCTGGCACTCATCGGCCTCGCCAGGCTGTTGCGGGGGAGGCACAAGCACGGGTAGCATGGGAGGGTGCCTGATCTATTAGTTGAAGGCCCCTGATAAAGTAACGATAACTTGCTGGTTTGAGTCATAACCACTCTGTCCAAGAGAAGAGGGTTCTAAGAGGGACCCCTGAAAAATCCCGTGACAATTAGCGGGTAATCGCTGAGGATTGCCTATCCGGCGCCACAGAGATCGTTTTATGGGCAAATAGGTTAGGCCCTTCCATACAGCATGGGGTCCCCTAAATCCCTCCGAATCTCCTCTCTCTCCTGGCGAAATCCTCTATCGCATTTAGCAGTTCGGGCTTACGAAAATCCGGCCAGAGTGTCTCGGTGAAATAGAGTTCCGCATAAGCAGTTTGCCAGAGCATGAAGTTTGATATGCGCAGTTCCATGGATGTCCGGATCAAAAGGTCAACCGGCGGCATCTCCGGGATATACAGAAAATTCTGGAATGTGTCCTCGTTAATCCTGCCCGGATCAAGCTCACCAGCCAGGGCCCTCTCGGCCAGTGTCCTGGCCGCGTCAGCTATCTCGGCCTGTCCACCGTAGCTCAGCGCGAGCACGAGGTTCAACGAGGTGTTGTTCTTGGTTTTCTCTATGGACCTCATGAGCTCATCCTGGACCTCCTGCGGAAGCTGTTTTATCCTGCCCATACAACGTATCCTGACGCCGTTCCTATCCAGCTCCTCGGTTTCCCTAGCCAGAAGCTCCTTCAGCATGTTCATCAAGAAGGAGACCTCGTCCGGGGGGCGTTTCCAGTTCTCAGAGGAGAAGGTGAAGAGGGTGAGCCACTCAATCCCGACATCCCGGCAGGCCCGAACAATCTCCCTGACTGATTCAATTCCGGCCCTATGGCCCATTATCCGCGGGAGGCCGCGCTGGGTTGCCCACCGGCCGTTGCCATCCATTATTATGGCCAGGTGCCTGGGGATGTTCGCCTCGCTCAAAACTCGGTGAGATCCTTTTCCTTATCTGATAGTATCTTGTCTATTTTCTGGATGAACTCGTCCGTCATCCTCTGAATCTCCGCTTCGGCTCTGTGCCGAGCATCCTCGGATATTTCTTTCTCTTTTTCAAGGTCTCGGACCATCTCTATGCTGTCCCGGCGGATATTCCTGACCGCGACCTTCGCCTCCTCAGCCATCTTTTTGACCAGCTTTACCATTTCCTGTCTGCGCTCCTCGCTGAGGGGAGGGACAGGTATCCTTATCAGCGAACCCTGAATCATGGGGTTAAAACCGAGACCGGACTTCAATATGGCCCTCTCAACCTCCCCGACCAGGGTCTTATCCCATACCGAGAGGACGATCAATCTCGGTTCCGGGACAGAAACTGTGGCGACCTGGTTCAGCGGCACTGATGAGCCATAGGCCTCAACCTTTATCCCATCAAGCAGTTGCGGGGATGCCCTGCCTGTTCTTACCCTGCTCAACTCTTGCCGGAAGGCCTCGGTTGATTTTGTCATACGGTCTCGCGTGTCCGCATATATTTCCTCAAGCATAACCCTGAAAGTCTAAAGCTTCAGGAGAACTGGGTTCCAGAATTACCGCTGAGACCCTTAATAGTTGTCAATGCCATAGTGCAACTCTCATAATTTGTGGGTGCTTATAGTTGATCACCGGGACTCCTTCACATACAACATATATCACCTTTTCAGGGGGCTGGGCCAGGATGTTGCAGTAGTTGATTATACGGAGGTTTCGGCTGAGGACTGCGTCCGCAACAGCCCCGTGATCCTCGGTCCAGGCCCCCACAGCCCCATGGATGTCCCGGAGAGCATCCGGCTTTTGGTTGATATAGCCGGGGCAGTTCCGGTGCTCGGAATATGCCTGGGCCACCAAATAATAGGCGTGGCAATGGGCGGCAGGATTAGAAGGGCGACACGCATAGCCCACGGGGTCATCTCACAGATAGAACACGACGGCCAGGGGCTTTTTGCTGGGCTTCCAAACCCTTGCGGTTTCGTTCGATATCACTCCCTTGTCCTGGACCAGCCTTTGCCGACGGGACTGAGGGCCACTGCCTTTGACGAGAACGGAGATGTGGCCGGGCTTGAGCACAAGAGCCTGCCCGTCTGGGGAATCCAGTTTCATCCGGAATCGGCTCTGTCCAAGCGCGGCGAGAGGCTGGTGTTGAATTTCCTGAAGATGGTTGAAAGAGCTGGTTAGGGAATCCGGCTGGTTCCGGTTTCAGGGTAGGGAGAGCAACCAGTTTGAACTAAGCCATTCAAGCCACCCATAATATAGGTCTTGAAAACAAGGCTCGCCATTTGGCTGATAATACCAGTGCTCTCGTGTACGCCGCGGGAGGCATCCCGGATTGTCCAGCCTATCTCGGTTCAGGAACCTGAGAGAAAACAACTGCCAGAGGGCGTGATTGAATGCCCCTCACCAATGGGTCCCTTCATCCGGGTGGGGATAGATGAGAGGCAATCCTTTGAGCTCCAGGCCTCGGATTCATTCTGGGTCATGGTGGGTAGCCAGGGGGTCTTTAAGGCCTGGCCTGGCAAATGGAGGGTGAGGGCAAAGGGGTTGAAATCCGCCCGGTTTTGCTTCTGGATGATGATGTGGCGCGGGCCGGATTCCTCGGCCGCACACGACACGGTCCTGTCGCTCATCCAGAAGGGATACCCGCGGAGCGTAGTCATGCCTATGGGAAAAGTCTTCGCGTTTCCTCAGGAAACAATTGACATGAGGGATTTCGCTGTGCTCGTGGGGCCATATGCAACCGAGTCCGAGGCGATGAAAAATGCTCCGAAACCGCGACAAGCAGTAATAAAACTGACCGAAAACCCGGCCGCCGGAACGCTTGAGCTGGTCGCGCCAGACGGAAGGGTTCCGGTCGTAGCAGAAGGGCCTTTGAGGATAACGGGCTACAAACCAATTGGCATAAACGGAAAACTTTATCCCGACATCCTGGAGTTTCTGCCCTCAACGGACGGAAGAGGAATCCTCCTGGTCAATGAGGTCCAGATGGAGAATTATCTGGTTGGCGTCCTGCCATATGAGATGGGGCCGGGGTTTCCAAAAGAAGCCCTGAAGGCGCAGGCTGTCCTCGCCCGTTGCCACGCTTTCTTTGTTTGGGGAAAGAAGTTCAAGCTGACCGGCGAACCATACGACCTGACGGATGATGTTTTCACTCAGGTCTATAATGGCATCGGAGAGGGATGGGCAAGGGTTGACTCAGCGGTAAAGGAGACACGGGGCTGTGTGCTTCTTTATGAGGGCAGGATAATAAAAGCGCCTTTTCACGCCTCGTGCGGAGGTTTCCTGGAGACATCACAGGCTGTTTGGGGCGAGGATATTCCGGGCACAGGCGCGAGGCCGGACGCTCCGGACAGCTTTGAACTTGACATTAAGAAATTCATAGATAATCCGCCGGATGTATGGTGTAATCCCAAAACCCATGATTTTCCATCGGGATTCAAATATGGCAAGGCCTATTTCCGGTGGGAGAAGTCAAAGACCGGCGCTGAATGGGGCTCTACCATAGCCAAAAACACGGGTAACGATCCGGGGAACATAACATCTATGGAGGTCAAGGATAGGGGGCCGGGGGGCAGGGTCACCAGACTGGTAGTGACCGGGACAAAGAAAACCCTGACGCTTGAGGGAGAATACAACATTCGCCAGGCCTTAGGCCTAGAGAGCGCGCTGTTTTACCTTGAAAAGGAAGGCAAGAAACTTACGATAAGGGGCGGCGGGTTCGGCCACGGCTCAGGCATGTGTCAGATAGGCGCGGGCGTGATGGCAAATGAGGGCAAAAACTACATGGAGATACTCTTGCACTACTTCAGGGGTGTCGTGATAAGAGAGGTCTACTAACCGCAATTACTGCCAAGGCACAATCGGCCTCAGGGTGACCTTTGGGCTAGACCCTCTTGGTGGCCCTCTTTCTATTCTTGTCCCAACAGACAGAACCTCAGCGCTCCTCGCTAAGAGCTAATTAGGGTTGCCCCTAGATCTTGCCTAGGACCTCCCTGGCTATGACTATCCTCTGTATCTGGTTCGTCCCCTCAACAATGGCAAGGGCCTTGGCATCGCGGAAGAGCCGTTCAGGTTTGTATTCAGTGGTGTAGCCGTATCCGCCGAAGACCTGAACGCAGTTTATCGCGGCACGCATCGCGGCCTCGGTCGCAAAAAGCTTTGCTATGGACGCCTCCTTGGTGAAGCGGATGCCCTCGTCCTTGAGCCTGGCCGCATTCAGGGTGAGCATACGAGCGGCTTCGTGGTCAACAGCCATACTGACTATCATATCCGCGACAGCGCCGAAACTGCCTATTGGGCGCCCGAACTGCCTTCTTTCCTTTGCGTATTCAGAGGACAGATAGAGTGCCTCGGCTATTATGCCTGTGCCCATAGCGGCCATTCCGACCCTGCCGGTGTCAAGCGCGGCGAAAGCGAGCTTGATACCCGAACCCCGTTCACCAAGCATGTTCTCTTTTGGGATCACAGCGTCGTCAAAGGCTAATTGCGCTAGCGGAGAACCGCGCCAACCCAGCTTGTGTTCCAGTCTAGGAACGGAGAAACCCGGCGTGTCCTTGTCAATCAGAAAGGCAGTTATCCCCTTTTTACCCAGATCCGGGTCTGTTACCGCGAAGGTGATGATGACATCCGCGATGCTCCCGGATGAACAGAATATCTTTGAGCCGTTCAGGACAAAACCACCAGAGGTCTCTTTCGCTGTGGTCTTTATGGCTCCAGCATCCGAACCCGCGTTTGGTTCTGATAGAGAGAAGGCCCCAAGGAGTTCGCCCCTTATCAGGCCCGGCAAATACCTTGATTTCTGCTCGGCGTTCCCGAATGTGTTTATCATGTAAATGACCAGGCCCGTGTGAACCGCGGCTGTCACGGCTACCGAGGGGTCTGCCCTGGTAATCTCCTCTATCATGGTCGCGTAGTGCTGGTTGCTCAGGCCCATTCCGCCGAATTCCGGCGGTGCGTTCACGCCGAGGAGGTCGTTTCCGGCAAGGGCCTTCCAGCTATCCCAAGGAAAGGTCTCTGTCCTATCAGCCTCCTCTGCCCTGGGAGCTATCTCCCTTTCCGCGACCTCAGCCACATATTTTCTGAACTCAGAGAGAGTTATTTCTTCCATCTTGGGTTCTTACTTCTTCTTTTCCTTTGGGGCCTTTGTTCCCTTCATCTTTGCCCTCAGGCGCTCCAGAACATGAGGCAGGGTGGTGTATTCCATCTCCCTCTCAGGGAGCCTGTGTGGCTCAAATATACCCTGCCTGCGCATGTAGTTGGCCATATCAGTGGCGACAGCCCTCGCGTGGTCAAACGCTGGGTCATCAAACATATCCCGCGGGCCGACAAGCTTGCCGTTCTTGAGCTGGTAACCAGCGGCTATAACCCTTGGCGGGCCATCAAAACGGGATGGGTTGGCCTGGTGGAACGGAACAGCCATCAGGGGGCCTATGTGGCTTCCCCTCATCCAGCCATCAACCAGGTGGGGCCTCGCGAATGGCTCAAGCAATTCCCCTATCGCTGGAAAACCGCTCTGACCCCTTGTGATGAGGACAGGGTCGTCCTTGCCCACATACTCACCCTTTATGAAGTTCAGTTTTTGAACGGAAGCGGACGCGGCCGGAGTGCCGTCGCGCTTTGTGACCTCCTTTACCACATACCTGCCTGTTCCGCTTATTATGGCGAGGAGATCATACATTTCCTCCGGACACGCGAGGCTAAAGAGGTCTCCCTCGTAGACATCAAGGACATGGAAGACAAAGCCATCGTGCAGTTTCGGATCTATGACCAGGCCAGCCGTACACTGTGGGTCAGCGAACATCTCAAACAGCGGAAGGTTCCAAGCAGAAGGGCTGGTTTTGTCCGCACAGAATATCACTATTGGTTCGGATGGGCGCTCCTCTATGGTCATCTCGGCGACGCCCGGGCCCATTCCCTTGACATTGCCGGAGAAGCTGTCGGCCAGGAGGTCCTGTCCAGCTCCGTAAAGTCCCAGCTCCTCAGCGATCTTCGTGCATTTCTCAAATATGTCCCAGGCGAGACCGTGTATATCGGGGTTGTCATCGCCCTTCGTGTGGGTCATCACCAGATCAAGGTCATCTCCAACCCTGAGAACCGAAAAATCCAGTATGATCTTCGCATCCCTTGCCTTCTTGAGTTCCTCTTCGGCCTTCTCAATGAGCGCGGGGTGCATGCTTGAGTGGCCTACATAACCGCCTATGTCTGCCTTGATAACGGATATGGTGGTTTTCATTTCGGCGCCTCCTTCTGTCGCATCTCTTTCAAGAGCGATCTTGGCTTAACATCCTTTGTTTTCTTGATCTTAAAAAGATATATATTGACCCCCATCATCTCCAGGCCCGTGAATATAGGATCGTATGTCCTGAAAAGTTCAACGAAAGGCTCCAGCGAAAGATTCCCGCGAGGCCCTGCTATGCCGAAGAAATAGGAGTCGCGGTGAGCAATGTAGTCCGCGACAACCTCCCCTTTTGAGAGAAACCTGTTCAGGATGTCCTGAACGAAGACTATCTCCTCCGCTATTTCCTCCGGCGGAGTTGTGACCCTGTAGGCATCATCCATGCCATAGAATACCCTTTTGACGAATCTGGGGGATATCCCCCTTTCCGAGACTATTTCGGTTATGCGTCTGAGACGCTCAACCCCCATACGCCTCATGCCCTCATCAAAGTCCCTAACATCGGGAAGGAACTGCTGGACGGCCTTTTTTATCGCGCTGTATATATCTTCCTCGGAGCCGAAGTATGAGGTATCAACGAAAAGAGCGAAAAGGCAGATGTTCTTGTCTCTCGCGAGGCTGACCTTCAGGCTTGATACGACTATTCCCTTAATTTCATCAAGCCTTCGCCTTATCTGATCCGAAAAACCCTGCCCGCTGTTTATCAGGATCATCCTGAACTGAGCGACGCCCTCCTCCATTCCCTCCGGAAGGATGAGCAATTGGGGCCTTTTGGTTATCTCGGTCTCCTCTATCAGCCTCGGAACCAGTATCCTGCCTGTTAGCTCCGCGCCGGACTTCAGCCGGAGGTCTCTCCGTTTTGCTCTTGATTCCTCAAGCCTTGTTCTCAAGAAATTCTCAAGAGCGAGGCAGTCCTCCGCGGAAACGGGGCTATAATCCGCATCCGTTATCTCCACCCTAACGACAGAGACACCGTCTTCGGTAACGAATTCCTTGTCATACCTGCGTTTGTAGTCTGGAATGAATTCCCTGATGGCCTCCAGGACCGTATCAAGCGAGAGAAACCGGTCAAGCCCCGCAACCGTTATGCCCGTGAGGTGTTCTTTTGAGGTTTTCATGTTGGATACCTTGACCTGGACTCCGCTGGTTTCCTTAACGGCCTTTTGGAACCGGTGCTGGGTGAGTATGAGAAGAGCGAGGTCCCCCGGAAAACGTTCTGTGAGATAAGACTCTGACCTTGTGGTTACGAACTGCTCAAGCTCACCCCCCGGGGCAGTTATCTCCACGAACTCCTCCTCGGAAGCTTTGAACCGGAGCTCCCGCAGGATAGCGCTAAAAACCCTCATCTTTGTGGCGCCTATCGTGACCATCCTCCTTATGGAAAGGCCCCCCTGGGCGGCCATCTTGAGGAGAGAGACGAATTCGGATTTCTGGGCCTCAAAGCCCCTTGCCTCCTTCGGCGTAAGGAGGAGGACGATCATTATGAGTGCCAGCTTGCCGGAGGAATCCGTCATCGCGGTAAGGTATTGAATGTTGTGACCGCGCTCGTGGATTATACCGGATACTGCGTCCAGCATTCCAGCCCAATCCTGGGCAACCACAATAAAGGAATAGGTATGGCGTTCGCCCTCACCTATCTTTCTTATGTCCACCTGGGGTTGTCCTGTATCAAGAAGGGCGGTCATCAGGCCGGCTATCAGATCGAGCTCCTGATCGGTGAATGCCCGTGCCTTGCTTTCTGGCAAGTGCGAGAGTCTTTTGAGCAGGTCTTCCCTGTTCATCCCGATCAGGTCAAATTGCCTTATGGGCTAGATGTACCAAAGTTTCGCCCTTCAGTATTTCGGGAATATCCTTGCAAGAGCCAGCGCGGCAGTATTCGCTTTTTTCTGGAGGACCCGGCTCATTCGTGGCCCTGGGGGTCTTTATTATCTTGTATTTGCGGAACTTAACCCTCCAGCCCTGGAAATCCCTTTTGAGTTTTAGCCTGTAGCTCCTCATTGGTTCGTAGAAATGAGTGTCTGCAGGCGGGTGGTAATACCAGTAGTAGTCTATGACGATCATGCCGCTGTCCGTGCCGGTTTCAACTACCTCGTGCTTGTATGGCTTGCCGTATTTGGACTCCTGTTCCTCCCAGTATTTTACGAAGTCTTCCTTGGTGGTGTTTTCCCTGGATATCTTGTCTATGAGGTTATATGCCTGGTCGTATTTGCCCTCCTCTATGTATGTGAGGTAATCAAGTCCTATCTGGACGGGATCCCCCCTCTGGCATGCAAGTCCAACAAGGACAAAAAGAAAAACTCCCCTTTTCATCCTGAGGCTTAGAATATACGCCATGAAGGCAGAAGGGTGCAAGCGCGGGATAAAACAGTGATCCTTCACCCGGCTGTGCTTTTGTGGCTATATCCAAATTGGGGCAAGGGTTTGGCAATTTCGGAGCAAAGACCCTATCCCTTTATCACTGCCACCGGCCTCATCCTGACGACCCTCCTGGCAAGGCCGGCATTGTGGACAACCTCCACTACATCCGCAACATCCTTGTATGCCTCTGGGAGCTCCTCGGTGAGCGTTGCGTCCGTATGAGCCCGTATCAGGATTCCCCTTTCGGAAAGCGTCCTTTTTACCGAGGCCGGGGTGGTGCTCTTTGTTG
>JBMFOM010000021.1:0-22358 GCA_049969615.1 Caldifarciminota bacterium | reverse complement strand
GGTGAAACGGTGGGGTAAGAGCCCACCAGGCAGAGGGGCAACTCCTGCGCTGGCAACCCCCGCCCGGAGCAAGGCCAAATAAGGGGGGAAACGGGGCTGGCCCGGCCCCACGAACCCCCGGGTAGGCCGCACGAGCGCGCGGTCTCCGCGCGCCAAGATAAATGGCCGCATAAAACAGAATCCGGCTTACGGGCCTCCCCGGATCAAATTCCCCGAATATGATTTCACCGAGCCAAGGACAAAACTCCGCAGACATGCTGACAATACTGATCTCAAAACCTGCCGAAAAATCCGGGTCATAAAGCGACCGGAGGAAAATAACCTCACCCTGTCGTCCCCGGAACATGTTTCTAGAAGATCTAGATCTGTATAAATTACTTGTTCCTGAGCGACATCCTGGCGGGGACCCGGATGGCCCGGCGTGCTTGATCCGTGCCCATCGCCGGCATTATAATTTCTCCGTGCCCCGAAGTAGCCGGAGAGAAATCAAATGGACCTGGCCGGGTTCATATTGCCTGATATCGCGGAGGCCCTCTCCGAGGGGCATTATGCTGAAGTAAAGGAAGTTCTCTCTTATCTCTGGCCCCAGGACATAGTTGAGCTCCTCTCTGTTCTTCCACCAAAGGAACGGGTTGTCATTTTCCGATTGCTGGACAAGGAAACAGCAGGTGAGGTTTTCTCCGAGCTTGACCCGGACCTGGCCGAGGAACTGCTTGAGCACTTTACTGGCGAGGAGACCCGCGCCATAATTGAGGATCTGGATCCGGATGACCGGGCCGCGCTGTTCTCGGAACTGCCTCCTCAGGTGGTCAAGCGCATAATGGCTTTGATTTCCAAGGAGGACAGGCAGGAGGTCATGATGATACTCGGTTATCCTGAGGATTCGGCTGGCCGTGTAATGTCAACGGATTTCATGGAGGAGTGCGCCTCGGTCACGGTTGGCGAGCTTATAGATAAGATAAGGCGAACCCAACCTAAGGAGGAGGCGCTTTATCAGATAATGATAACCGATGACCACGATGTTCTCCTAGGCACGGTGTCGGCCGTTGACCTCCTGAGGGCGCAACCAGATACCGCGCTCTCCGAGATAATGGAAAGCCCTGTGCCAACCATAAGGGCGGATGAACCAGCCGAAGAGGCCGCGAGGCTACTCGGAAAATACAACCTCCTGGCATTGCCGGTTGTCAACAACAATGGGGAGCTCCTCGGGGTCATAACGGCTGACGATGTCATAGACATACAAACCGCTGAGGCCACAGAGGATTTCCACCGGCTCGTGGCAATAGCGTCCCCGGAGGAAAGATATTTCAACCTTAGCCTCTGGGGGAAGATGTGGAGGAGGATACCCTGGCTCGTGGCGCTCCTTGCCGCAGAGATACTTTCCGGGTTTGTCATTCAGGGGTTTGAACTCGTCCTGGGGTCGGTTCTCGCGCTCAGCTATTTCATTCCCATGCTCACCGATACCGGCGGGAACATGGGGTCCCAGTCAGCGACCCTCATAGTGAGGGCCCTCGCGACAGGCGAGGCCAGGGCCAGGGATTTCATAAAACTACTGGTTGCCGAGTTCTTCGTCGCTCTGGGGATAGCCCTCATCCTCGGCGCCACAGCGTTCCTCATCGCCTTCCTCAGGGTCCACAACATTCGGGTTCCCCTTACCCTGGGAATAGCCCTTTCGGCGACCGTCATCTCGGCAGACATAGTTGGTTTCATCCTTCCGTTCGTTGGCAAATATGCCCTCAGGCTTGACCCAGCGGTAATATCAGCGCCACTCATTACCACGGTAGCGGATGTGGTAGGCCTCAGCATTTACTTTGCCATCGCTAAGTTAATATGCTTGTGAGCCTTCAGCGAAACAGCTTCAGGGCATCCTGTCCTCTCTTCAGGATATACACCCCGCCCTTGAGGCCCCGCATCTCTGGAACGAAATCCTCCCGGACATAGCCGTAGTCCATGACCGGCCTCCCCGAGGCATCATATAGGACAGCGCGAACCAGGGCGCCAGGGCCGGGGGTTTCTTCGGTCTCAACCGAGGTGATCAGGATCAGCCACGCGTCGTCAGGATACAGGGCCCAGTGGGAGTAGAAGAACTTGTCCGATCCGGTTCCGGATATACCGAGGCCGAACTGTGAGCCTGCCTTTGCCTTCACATCCGCGACTATGTTCCCTCCCAGGAGAACCTGGAACTCAACATTAGCGGGAACAGGGGGCACATATCCGGTCGTGTATGGTTCGTCAGCGCAATCCTGGGGGGTTGGCGGATAGTTGCCGACCTTGTTGATGTTCATGCTGACAGAAGCGCTGGTATTGGTGACCATCCTGAGATAGACCGCGCTTATGTTCAGGTCCGCGACATCGCCGGGTATGGGCCAATACATGTAGCCGCGCAGGTTCGGCCCAGCGCCCGTGCATCCGTTAGACTCAATCGGGCCCTGCCAGCCGAAGATATACTGGTAATATCCAGTTGGCTCACAGCAGTCGCTTATGGTTTCATCGCCGAGAAGCGCTATGCTCAAAAGCAACATTTCATCACCTCCAAGTGGTGATATTATAACCGAAAAAGCCTGGACTGTCAAGGGCCGGACCGGCTGATCCCTCACATATTCCCACCTCCTCACGCGGACCCGAAACTTGATCCCGGCCCGGACAAGGCCCCAAACTTTCTCTCTTGAGGCTGAGAATCGGCAGGTGGCTTTTCAGAAACCGGGGCTGGCTCGGAGTGCCATTCTTTCTTGTTGCTCTGGTCTTTGCGAGGCCATCGCTCATCCTGCTATTGGCAGGAGTCGCCCTGGTCATCCTCGGCGAGATGGCTCGCTGGGCCTCTGTCTCATTCTCAGGGCCAACGACCCGCTCGTCCAGGATTGAGGCGCCGAGGTTGATGACACACGGGCCGTACGCGTGGACGCGCAACCCAATATACTGGGGAAACTTTCTGGTTGGCCTGGGAATGACCGTCTCGGCCGGCGCGTTGTTTCCCTGGTTGGCCGTGGCTTTCGCGGTTCTATTCTGGGCCGAATACGCGCTGATCATCCTGGCCGAGGAAGACTATCTGAGCAAGGCATTCGGCCAGGAATTCACCGATTACTGCCGGAGAACCTACAGGTTCATGATAATTCCTCAGAAAACCTCGTGGAGGGGTGCTGTGTGGCGAGCCGCGCTCAGATCCGAGAGGAGCACATTGCTAGTCATCATCGGGTTTTACATCTTGCTGGCGATCCGGTTTTTTCTTGTTTGGCCCTGAACGCGCAAGGGCGCCCCTAACCCTAAAACCATTCTAGCTATGATGAGGCTGACAAACCGGGATTTTTCAGGGCCAGATACATGATCCTGCGCGGGAAGTGGGTTATAATTTATTCATGCGCGCTGTTCTTTCACCTGAGGAGATGCGGGGGATGGATGAGTTCACCATAAAAAAGCTCGGGGTTCCGGACGCTGTTCTCATGGAATCAGCCGGTCGCGGTTGTTTTGCCGGACTAACTGAGATATATGGGGACATGGCCGGAGCCTCGGTTGTCGTTGTGGCCGGAAAGGGAAACAACGGCGGAGACGGCTTTGTCATAGCGAGGTACGCTTCATTCGCTGGCGCGAGGGTCAAGGTCTTTCTCCTGGGAAAAAAATCAGAGCTGAATGGTAGCCCAAAAATATATGCAGGCATCCTTGAGAAGCTGGGCATTGAGATAACCGAGATTACTGGCCGGAACAAACGAATAGCGGACGCGATCGCGGCCGCGGATGTTGTGATTGACGCGGTTTTTGGGACCGGATTTTCCGGAAAGGCAGAGGGCATTTATGCATGGGTAATAGAGGCCATAAACGCCTCGGATGGCTTCGTGTTCTCAGTGGACATTCCCTCCGGGGTAGATGGCGCGACAGGCAGGGTCTTGGGGCCCGCGGTGGCCGCGGACGCAACCGGGACGATGGCCTACCCCAAGATAGGCCATCTGATATATCCGGGAAAGTTCCTGGCAGGCGAGCTCTTCCTCGTGGACATAGGGATACCTCCCGTCCTGGAGGCCGTTGCCCGGAGGTGGATTCCGGAGCACAAGGATATCGCGGGGATAATCCCAATAAGGGTGGGGCCGGAGAACAAATCCTCCTTTGGCAGGCTGGTCATAGTTGCCGGTTCATGGCAATACTCCGGCGCGGCACTGCTGGCAGGCCGCGGCGCGCTGAGAACGGGCGCGGGCATAGTCTATCTCGCGGTGCCAGAGAGCCTTAAGCCACACCTGGTAGGCAAGCTGACCGAGGCAATCCTGATTGGATTGCCGGAGAAGGACGGATCGGTCGCGCCCGGTGGCCTGAAGACACTAAAAGAGCTCAGGCTGGATGCCCTGGTCATCGGGCCGGGCCTCGGCAGGACCCCCGGCGCCAAAAAGGCCGCGAATGAAATCCTCTCAGGGATTGATGCTCCGGCCATAGTGGACGCGGACGGCCTTTGGGCAATTGCCGGTGAGATTGATTCCTTACTGAAAAAGAGGAAATCCCCTATCGTCCTGACCCCACATCCTGGCGAAATGGCCCTTTTCGTGAACGTCCAACCAGCCGAGATTGACTTGGGCAGGCTCAGGGTAGCGGAGGATTTTGTCGCGGAAAGGGATAATCTGGTCCTCGTGCTGAAGGGAGGCCCAACAATCATAGCCACCAGGGATACCACATACATAAACCCCACCGGCAACCCCGGAATGGCCGTTGGAGGCTCCGGGGATGTGCTTGCCGGCGTGATAGGTTCTCTCCTCGCGCAGGGCATCTCCGCTGAGAATTCGGCCGTAGCTGGAGTCTATCTGCACGGCCTGGCCGGAGATCTCGCCGCGGAACGCCTGGGCGAGGCATCCCTTATCCCCTCTGACATAGCGGAATTCATCCCTGGGGCCATAGCTGAGGTTTTCGGCGAGCCGGAGGGGTCCCCTCCTGAAGGGTGAGAGATGCTGGTTCTGCTTCTATCGCTTGAGGTCCTTCCAATGCCCGACCTAGCGCGCGTTAATTCGGTCTGCAGGTGGGGAAACAGGCTCTATGTCGCGGGAGACGGCGGCGTCGGGGTGGTTTTCCTGGGCTATCCGCCGAGACTTGAACACGCGATATCCACCGAGAAACCGGTCTCAATAGCCGCGCCAGACCCAACTAACGGGGATGTATATTTCATCTCAGGCGGATGGCTTTGGCGTTGGTATCCGGGCTCCCCTCAGCCATTCATGCTCGCGCAGGCCAGCGCGAGGTCCCTTGGGATTGGTTCCAGGCTTCTATACATGGATGGCGGCGCGTATTCAAAGGGCGGTTCCTCTACAACGGGTGACCCGGCCACGGACGGCGTTGTCTGGGCTGGCGAGCGCGTCAACGCCCGGAGGGGCGACAGCACAACCCTTTTTCTGACCCCGTATTACCTGCCCAGCTTTGAGATGGGGAATGTGGAAATGAGGGTTTTTTATCCGGACATGCGCGACCTCTGGGTTGGTACTGCTGGTCGCGGCATATACAGATACCGGATGGAGACATGGATACTTCAGGAATCCCTCTGCGTCTCGCCGCCCCTAAGAAGGGTCTATGCCTTAGCCGGAGACACATCCGTGCTCTGGGCAGTGGGGGATTCTGGTGCGGCCCGGCTCTCCGGGGGCTTCTGGCTCACATACAACCAAAGGGGGAGGTTTTTCTGGTGTGGGGATGGCATGGCGGTAGCCGTGAGGGAAACCCTGGTTTTCCTGGGCATGACCTGCGGCCTGATGCGAAAAAAGGGCGAGAACTTCATTCTAACCAGGACAACCAGGCCTGTCCGGTCAATAGCCTTGGATGGGGAAAGGCTGTGGGTCGGAACCGACGGCGGGTTGTTGATCGGGACGATCGGAACCAATGAACTCAGCGAGATGGAAGGCTCTTCTACCCTGCGGGTCAACGAGGTTCTCGCGGGTTCATGGGGAACCATCGCGCTAACTGACGCGGGGACATATCTGGTTTCAGAGAGCCTCACGGTTTATAGACTGGAGGACCCACGCGCCTTCCTCTCCGGCGAAGCATACACCGGATTCCTCCTGGGAGACACGGCTTTTATCATAGGCAACGGCGGTTTCGCTATCTGGAACGGCGTGGACTGGGACTACATGAGCTTGCCCTTCTCGCCCGTATCACAGAGGCCTCACGGGTCATGCGGCAACGGCAAATACATAGCGATCGCGACGGAAAACGGCGCGTATTTCCTTGAGAGAAAGAAAGGGAGGTGGGATAGGATAACGACCTTCCACGGCCTTCCCTCGGATTTCTGCTGGGATGTCCTTATTCTGGGAGATTCTGCTTATCTGGCTACGGACCGAGGCCTGGCAAAGGTCTATTTGAACAGGTGAGAGATGAGGCACTACGGGACATTCAAGGATTGCGCCCGCGCGCCCGTGCACCGTTGGTTCAAATATCCCGCGGGATACTCCTACAGGTTCATCCAGGAAAAGATCAGGGAATACAGCCTCGGCAGGCGTGACCTCGTTCTGGACCCGTTCGTTGGTTCTGGAACAACCTGCATTGAGGCCATGAAGGCCGGGATTCCGTCGGTCGGGGTTGAGATGCACCCCTTGGTCGCGTGGGTAGCGAGGATAAAGACTAGCTGGGATATTGATCCTGAGGAATTGAAGGCCAG
Source organism: Caldifarciminota bacterium (assembly GCA_049969615.1). Taxonomy (GTDB): domain Bacteria; phylum Hydrothermota; class Hydrothermia; order JBDRYB01; family JBDRYB01; genus JBDRYB01. Next base: position 15,745 of record JBMFOM010000021.1, on the reverse strand, counting down.
GGGAGATGAACTCCTGGCAAGGCTCGGCGCCGTGAATCTCAAACCCTCTCCGGATGGCCTGCCGGCCCTGGTCAGGAAGTGTTATTCCGCGGACAATCTCAGAAAGCTCGTTTCCATAAGGGAGGCCATTGAGGCCATGGGTTGTGAAAATGAAATAAAGGATTTCCTCAGGCTCGCGCTCGTGGACACCCTGAGAACCGCATCCTCCGCGGGGACGGGTTGGCCATACATCGCTCCCACGAGATACCATGGCAAGACCGTGGAACGCGATGCTTTGGCAGAGTTCAGAAAGACCCTCTCCGGCATGATAGCCGATTTGGAGCTGGTCAGGTCAAATTACCCGGAACACGCCCGCGCGAGGCCAAGGATCATCCGGGGAGACGCCAGGGACATGGTCGGGGTTGAATCCGGTAGCGTCTGTCTCGCCATAACCTCCCCTCCATACCTGAACAACTATGATTATGCTGACAGGACGCGGCTTGAAATGTATTTCATGGGCTGGGCCAGGACATGGGGCGAGATAACCGACCGCGTCCGGAACAGGCTGATGATTGCGGCGACGACCCAGGTGAGGCGAACCGATTTTGACCCCGAGCAACCCCTTTCGGACGAGGTGCGCGAGGCATCCCCTGAGATATGCGAATACCTCTCGGAAGCCATAGCGAGGCTGGGGAATCTTCGGCATCAGAAGGCCGGCAGGAAGAGCTATGATCTCATAGTAGCGGGCTATTTCAACGACATGGTGAGGGTCCTGAAGGAGGTCAGGAGATGCCTGATGCCCGGCCGGGATTTCGTCCTTGTCGTGGGGGACTCCGCGCCCTACGGGGTTCACATACCAACGGACGAGATTATCGGGAAGCTGTCGGTAGGCCTTGGTTTCAGGGATTACCGCATAGAGGTCCTGAGAGCCAGGGGCGAAAAGTGGAAGAACAACCCACAGAGGCACCGCGTTGCCCTGCGGGAGAGCATATTAAGCCTGAGAACATGAAAGCAGTTATTCAGAGGGTTTCTCGTGCCAAAGTAAGCGTTAACGGGAACACGGTCGGAAAGATAAACGAGGGCCTCCTCGCCCTCGTCGCCTTTGAAAAAGGGGATGACGAGGCCGTTGCCAAAAGGACAGCCGAAAAGCTGGTTCGCCTCAGGGTCTTTGAGGACTCCGGCGGCAAGATGAACCTCTCCGCGCTTGATACGGGCAGGGAGATTCTCCTTGTGCCGAACTTTACCGTTGCCGGTTCAACCCACAAGGGCCATAGGCCATCGTTTGACAACGTCATGGAGCCGGAGGGCGCAAGCGAGCTTTTTGATCTCCTCGCAAAGGCCGTTGCAGGCCTTGGCGTGAAAACCGCCAGGGGCCTCTTTGGCGCGCACATGGAGGTTGAGCTGGTGAATGACGGGCCAGTGACGGTGATAATTGAAATAAAAAACTAACGAGACCCATAATAAACTCCCCCGACCCATTCTAAGTTTTCCCAGCGCAAGCTTTAGCCTGCGGCTAGTTACGAAAAATGAGGCGTCAGAGTTGAGTTAGAACCATTGCATCAGATCTGTCCGGTCCCCCAACTACAAAAATTTGATCCTACGCAGGAAGTGGGTTACAACTGGACAGCCGGACCGTATCCTTACTTCACCATCTCCAGGGTCAATCTCCTGGCCGCGCCCTTTTCGTTGACCACCACGAAATAGACCCCTGGCCCACCTATTTGGACTGACCTGATGGCGAGCTCGGTTGCCCAATCCCTTCTCAGAACCTCCCTTCCCGTCGCGTCATACACCGTCACGCCGGCCCCTGAGGGAACACGCAGGGTCGCGCTCTGCCTGGCTGGATTCGGATAAAGGGAGACCTCATCCTTCTGAGCCGAGGGCTCTTCAGCCACCCATACAGGGGCCCACCTTACCTTGTATATCTTTCCGGTTGCGGCGTTGGTGCCCACCCACATGTATCCGCCGCCAAAAGCGAGCCCGGCGCAGTAGCTTCTCGGGAAGGGCTGAGAGGAGACAACCGCCTTGGTTCCTGTGTCTATACCGTAGAGGGTGTTTGTTCCGCTCATTATGTAAAGATACTGGCCGTCAAACTCGCAGTCCTTTGGGGAGAAACTCAGTGGCCAGTTTCCGTTGGAGATCATGTTGGAGGGATCAATCCTGTAGAGCCGATTCTCGTTCTGGTCAGTGTACCAGAACCACCTCCCGTCCCAGGCCATGCCATAGGGATAAGGGGTTGAAGGCGCGGCATATGTGTTGTCGTGGGAACCGTCGGCAGGATCGATCTTCCAGATGGCATCATCCGGCCAATAGACAGGCCAGAGGAACCCGTTGGCATAGGTCATTCCGGTATAGCCTCCGCCTGTGTAGCTGTAGTTGTAGGTCAGGATAACATACATGTTCCCGGTCGTAGGGTTTATCTTGTGTATCTTCGTTCCAGGAGCCTCGTCGTTGTTGGTGACCCAGAGATAACTTCCGTCCCATGCGGCCCCATTTATGTAGCCTCCGGATATATGGAGACTGTCCTCAATGATGAACTGGCTTAATAGAAGGAGTATCATCATCACCTCCGCGCCGAAATTATAACCCAACTTTCTACGCAGGATCAGGGGTAAGGCTCAGATTGCCCCGATGATGAGCGGCCCTCTCCCTGTCCTCTCCGGTGAAACCTCAACAGCGCGCTCAAGCCTCTGGAGTGCCATCTCAAGCCTCGCGGGATCAGTTGCCTTTACCGTGAGAATTACATCCCCTGCCCTGATCTCATCCCCAGGTTTTCTGCGAACCAGGATGCCAACCTTGTGATTGACCTCGTCCTCTGCTCTGAGCCTGCCCGCGCCCAGGAGGGTCGCGGCGACCCCAAGCCCGTAAGCGTCAAGTTTGGATACGAACCCGGATGATGGGGCCTTCAGGTCGTATTCTATCGCTGTCTCGGTGAATTCCTCGCGTGTTATGGCCGCGAAATCTCCGCCATGAGCCTCAACCATTTCCCTGAATTTCTCGCGAGCCGAGCCATCGTCAAGCTTAGAATTCAATACCTTTCTCGCATCGTCAAGCCCTGCGACTCCGGCCATCTCAAGCATGCGCGCGGATAGCTCAACCGATAGCTCCCGGACATCATGGGGACCCTTGCCAGAGAGGACATCCAGGGCCTCAGAGACCTCCAGCGCGTTGCCGATGGCCTGGCCGAGGGGCTGATCCATGTTGGTTATCAGCGCCTTGAAAGCCTTGCCCTTTGCGACCAAGACATTGCCTATTGAGCTGGCCAGGGCCGCGGCATCACCGATGGTCTTCATGAAAGCCCCACTGCCGCATTTCACATCAAGCACCAGACCGTCTATCCCCTCAGCGAGCTTCTTTGAGGCTATTGACGCGGTAATGAGGGGAATGCTCTCTACGGTTCCCGTAGCGTCCCGTAGCGCATACAGCCTCTTATCTGCTGGGGCAATGTCCTCGGTCTGGCCAATGATTGAACACCCAACCGATAGGACTATGTTCCTGAACCCCTCAACCGAAAGCCTCGTGTTGTACCCGGGTATGGACTCAAGCTTGTCAAGGGTTCCGCCGGTGTGGCCAAGGGAGCGCCCGGAAAGCATGGGAACGCGGATCCCGCAGGAAGCAACGAGGGGCGCGAGGATGAGGCTTACCTTGTCTCCGACACCGCCGGTTGAGTGCTTGTCCATGTAAATCCCGTCCGGCCATCTCAGGACCCTGCCGGAGCTGGTCATAGCCTCTGTCAGGTGAATGGTTTCCTCTGGTGTCATCCCCCTGATGAACGCGGCCATGAGAAGGGCCGCGGCCTGGTAATCCGGGATTTCGCCGCTTGTGAACCCAGAAACAAACCACGCTATCTCCTCCCGGCTGAGGGGAAGCCCATCCCGTTTTTTGGCGATTATTTCGGTGGCGAGAAAGACCAATTCATTCACGGACCTTTATTGAATAACCCAGCGCACCCTTTATCACCGAGGAGATGTATTCCTCGGCCGAACCAGCAGAGGCCTTCCTCAGGGGAATGAAGACCACTATGGGTGAAACCGACTCAAAGGCCTCTGCGGAAAGCCTGGGCGAGAGGCCTGCCGAGAGGGATTCCTCAACTATGACCAGGCCCCACTCTCCGGCCGACAAGGCCTCGGATAGATGACCCTCAATCCCCTCCGGGTCAGATGGCATTGTTTCCGCGCCTGCAATCTGAAAGCCGGGAAGGTATTCAGGGGGTGCGATTACCAGGAGCTTTTTGCGCGCGCCCGGAATCTGCTCCTCATTCACGAAGAAATTTTAACCCACAGAGGCACTGGGATTCAACCCAGATTTTGCGGCCCGCCTCTTCGGTTCGCGTTTTTGGGGACAAGGCCTGTGGTGAGACATTCGCGCACTATTACCCGTGAATGCGTGAATGCGTAAATGGAGGAAGAGATGCTGATAGTGAAAACCGGTTTCACCCGCGGGGTTCACGAGGCCGAGAGGGTCGTGGACGCGGTAATATCAACGCCCGCTCAGGACAGGGATGGGGACATAGTTGAGGTCTCAGGCTGGGAGATGGAAAACTTCCTCAAGAATCCAGTTGTCCTCTGGATGCACAGATACGACGCGCCGGTAGGGCGTTGCCTTGAGATCAGGCGGGAAGGGGATGCCATTGTGGCGAAAACCCGTTTCGCCAGAACCCCTTTGGCTGACGAGATATGGCAGTTATACAGGGAGGGCGTTCTCTCCGCGTGGAGCGTGTCTTTCATTGCCCTGGATTGGGAACCGCTTCCCTCGGGAGGCCGGAGATACAGGAGACAGGAACTCCTTGAGTATTCAGCTGTTTCTGTCCCAGCAAACCCTGAGGCCCTTAACACCCTGTATAGGGATGGCATGGGCAGGGTGGAAAAGGAGATTGAGAGGATAAATCTTCTCTTTGGAACAGACGATTCCGAGGAGAACATAAGCATAAGGGAGGAATGAACATGGAACTGACGAGAAAGGAGCTCTCGGTGCTCCTGAGAAACGCTGTTAGGGAGGCAATGGACGATAGGCTCAGAAAGGCCTATGGACCGGCTGGAGAGCCTGGTGACCCCAAAAAGCGCCTCGTTGATATAGTAAAGGCAATGGCCTTCAGGAACGAGGCCATGTTGAAGACCCTCACATCAGGGGATACCCCCTTCCTTCCGGCTGGGGTTTCTGATGAGGTCATAAAGGCCGCCGAGCGCGGGGCTTCTGTAAGGCCAGGTGCGACAGTTCACAGGGTCTCTGAATCAACCGGCAGGATTCCGGTTGCCAGGCCATCGCTGACCGCATACTGGGTCTCAGAGGGTACGGAACCACCGGACGAGTCCCAACCCGCTTTCACTTATCTTGCATGGAACGCGAACAAGCTCAAGGCATTCACCAGGGTGACCCTTGAGGCCCTTGAGGACAACTCGGCGGATATTGGCGCGGAGATAACAGATTCCCTGGGAAGGGCTATAAGGCATACCGAGGAAACCGCCTTCTGGCTGGGCGATGGGTCTGGAAAGCCATCAGGCATAGACCCCGCGATACCCTCCAGCTGGGTGATTGACGCAACCGGCCGGGAAATCCTTGAGGTTCTCAACGAGATATACCTCAAACTGCCGGTTGAGTTTCGGGAGCGCGCCACCTGGTATACCAATAGCGCTACAAAGGCCCTCCTGCTCGGCCTTGCAGATACAGCCGGACGCCCATTGCTCACCCCAAGCCTCTCGGAGGCCTTCCCGTGGACCATATACGGCAGGCCTGTGCGCGAGGCGACTGTCCTGGCAGATGGGGACATTTATCTAGGTGACATGAGCTTCTATCACATCTTTGACCGCAGGAGCATGGAGATAAGGGTCATAACAGAGGACGAGGACCTTGCCCTCAAGGACGAGGTCCTGATAACGGTGACCGAGCGAACAGACGGCAAGCTGGCCTGGGATACGGACGGGGGAATAACGCCATTCGTCAAGGCCGAAAACCTCGGCCAGTGAGAAACCGAGGGGGCCGAAAGGCCCCCTTTCTGGAGTGCGAGATGTATTGCAATGTGAATGATGTAAAGGCCGAGCTCGCCCTCCTGGGTGAACCCACTAGGCCTGATGAAGAGATCACCCTTGCCATATCCCAGGCCTCTGACCTGGTTGATTCGTTCACGGGGAGACACTTCAGGGCCGAGACCGCCAGGGAACGACACTTCCCCCTGAACCGCTCAATTCTGCTCTACCACTGGCCCGTGCACAGCGTTGTATCCGTGAAAAACGCCCGTGGCGAGGATGTGGACTGGGAGTGGTTGAATCAGCGTATAGGCGAGATGAGGGTTGAGACTGCCGGGGCCGTTGATGTTGAATATCACTACAATGACCCGAAATCCCCTGTTCCTCCTGATGTTATGAGGACAACTGCCCGGGTTGCCGCGAGGATACTCGTTGGACCAAGGCCAGATGTCTCTGGCTTTAGCGCTGGCGAGACAGGTCTGAGTTTTCATGATAACCCCCTCTTTACGCAGGATGTGCGGTGGGTCCTCATCAAATATACCCACAGGAGGAGGTTTCTCTGATGGCAATGGGATTTCTAATGAAGGATAGCCTGTATGTCCTTTGCTCCGGCGGAGACAGGGATTCTTTGGGCGCGGAAAGGGCGGTTTTCGTAAGGGATACCCGGGTCCAATGCGGCTGGGGAAATATCTCAACTGCGGCGGAATCCAATCAATTCGGCACTGATGCCAGGGATATTTTTCTCGCCATAATCCCTCCGCTTGACCGGGAACCGTATTGGGTTGAACACGCGGGTAAGGTTTATCGGGTCAAGGATATAAAGCGGTTTTCGGGTTTCGGCACGGATCACTGGGAGCTTGTCCTTGAGGAATACGCGGGGAGGTTTGAGATAAAATGAATCTCGCGGATTACCTTCAGCACATCCTCGTTATCCTTGAGGAAGCGGGCCACCCAGCGATACCTTTGGATTCCAGGTTGGGCGAACCCGCCGAACCGGGTCTCTATTATGCCGCTCGCTGGGAGAAGGTCTTTCTCTGTTCTCCTGACCACGAGCATGGTCTTCTCAGGTTGGATGTCCTGGCGGTGGAGTCCTGTCTTTCGGACGCGCTCGCGCTTGCTGAGGAGGCGAGGCACGCGCTTTACTCTGGGTTGGGGTTGCGCGTCGCCGAATGTTCGGCTACATCCCTGCAGGAGGGCGAGAGGGCAGTTGTAAGGCTTACCCTCAGATGTTTCTTTTGAAGGAGAAGAAAATGAAGAGAACATACTATTCCGGGGGCGTCGGGGAGATGTTCGTTATGGGGGATGAGCCTTTCAAGATAGCTGATCTTGAGAGGGCGAGCCTCCTCATTGATTATGCCATGAGACCGCTCGGTTCGGACAGGGACGATTTTCCCATTGCAGTTGTGGCTGGCCCTGGAACCGGGACCATCTCTTGCGTTGCCAGGGTATTCGTGGAGGGAAACCCCTTTGTGGGGCCCGGAGCGGCAAGGGCATTCAGGAGGGCCGCGAGCTTTGTTGTTCCGGCCACACAACCGTTCAGGATAATTCTGCCGGAAGAGCCATTGCCCGAGAGCCTTGTGGTTGAAACCCCCGCCGGCGACGCTTTCGGTCTCGCGGGCATCCCGTCTGCCGGGAAATTCTCCCTCAGACCAGAGGAAAAGGCCCTGTATTTTTCAGAGGAAGACGCGGGCCAAGAGATCCTTGTTTCCTATGCCTATGGCGAAAGTATCAGTGAATCCTGGCATTCCTGTGAGGTGGGACTAATCCTGGTATTCCCAGCCCTTGGCAGGAACCCCTCCGCGGATCCGGCCTTCAGGGTAATAGAGGCGAGAAGGGCGGTGGTCTCCTCGTGGTCCGAGGAGTTCAGCTCGGGCAAGGAGACCATAGCGAACCTGAACCTCATTCTTCTGGCTGACGAGGACGGGTTCATAGTCAGGGAAAGAATCCTGGAGGATGGATCGTGAACAAGCTCACCGAAAGGGCAATTGCGGATCTTGAGAGGAGAAAGGCCATAGCTACGGGTTTTCTCAGGGGTGAGCTTGGCCGTCTTGGCCCTGTGAGGGTTCGGCTCGCGAATGCCCTTACATTGGTCTGGCTCCAGGCAGTCTTTGGCTCGGTTGAAGAGGCCTTTGCTCCGCTCCTTGGTGATGAACCCTCAGTTGACCGGCTCATTCACATCCTGGCCATCCTTGATGTTTCCACGGACAGGAGATTCAGGGACTACCGGAGGGCGACCAGGAGGATAGAGCAGCTCAGGCAGAGGATGCTTTGCATGCCTGTAGACGAGCTCCTCAGAGGCCTCGGCTTCTTGGTCATGGCGTTTGAGGGGATGAAGCGCGACCCCTTCTCGCCCAATCAGGACTAGGCCTGTTCTTCTGACTACCCGCTCTTGCCGTGGGCAACGAAAGCCTTTAGCTATGATGAGGCTGACAAACCGGGTTTTTCAGGGGTTTCTTATAGCTCAAACCCTGGCCTGGCCGCAAGCTTGTGGATCGGAGGCTGAGGGCTGAAACAGCTTGATGGGGAGCTTTAAGCTATGCCCGTGAAGGAGAAAAAGGAGGATAGACATGAGCTCAAAAGAAGCAAACGAGAAAAGGGATCTAAGAGAGACTTTAGCCCTCGGCCCATATGGGCCGTATAAGAAGATAGTGGAGGTCTTCTCACCCTCGGAAAACCTGATTGGTTTCAGGGCACAAAAGAAAGGCGGAGAGGTTGTCTGGATCGGCGGAAAGAAGTGGGAGCCAAAAGAATACGGGCCTTATGATGACGTATATGGGCCCGAAATCTCCTCCGACGGCTCAACCTGGGGGTTTTGGGCCAAAAAGCAAGACGAGCTTTATGTCATCATAGACGGAAAGGAATTCGGGCCATTTGAAGGCAGGCCAGGTATGACCCTTGAGCGAGGGGAGGAAGGCCCCCATTGGCGAATAGTGGGGGCTGTTCCAGCTAAAGAGGCCGGGTTTTATTATCTCCGGGTACACACCGTCAGATTCTGAGGCCACGGGGGTTTCAGAGGGACCCCCTAAAAATCCAGCCAAGAGGGCATTTCCTCAATCCGTGGCCCTCGCGTGCGACGGGCCAACCTGCGCCCGGATCCTTCTGGGCGTTAAAATTATGGGACTTCGTGATCCGCCGCCTTCTCGTGGATACCCTCATTTATGGCCTGGGCACTATGCTCTCGCCGCTGGTGGGTTTTGTCCTTTTGCCCCTATACACCAGGTTCCTCACCCCTGCTGATTATGGCGTGCTTTCTATCCTTTCGGTCACGACCGGCGTCTTGACCATAGTCCTATCCCTGGGAATACCCTCTGGAATGCTACGGTTCTATTTTGACCAGGATAAACGGGTGAGGGATCAGGTCGTCTATTCATCAATGGGCGCGGTTTTTGCGCTGACAACCTTCGGCGCCCTGATCATATCAGGCCTGGCTGGCCCGGTATCCCGCATCCTGGTTTCTGGTCCGCAGGGGCCATACCTGATCGTCCTCATGGCCGCTGGCTTTGCCACTGGCGCTTGGACTGTGGTTTTCCAGAACCTGATGAGAGCGCAGAAAAGACCCGCGCTTTACACGGTGGCTAACCTCGGCGGGTTCGCGCTCCGGCTTGGCCTGAACATTCTTTTCGTCGTGGGTCTCACGAGGGGCGTTGCTGGCATACTTGAGGCGGGCCTAGTCTCCAACCTGGTAATCCTCGCGCTGTTGGCGCCGGTTGGACTCTGGGGCACAAGGCCAGCCTTTTCATGGAAGAAGCTCGGTGAGATAACCAGATTCGGAATAGCGCTTGAACCGGGCAACCTCGCGGCATGGGTCCTGAACATGTCCGACAGGTATTTTCTGCAGTCGTTTTCTGACATGACTCAGGTTGGCCTTTATTCTGTCGGATACAAGATAGGTCAGCTCACTGAGATAGGCATGGTCAAGCCCTTCAGGCTCGCTTGGCCACCCCTGATATATGCGGAGGCAGGGGATCACAAGAGGGCAAGGAAGTCAATATCACGGATAGCAACCCTTTATGCCTTTTTCGGCCTCTGGGCCTCCCTGGGGCTTTTTCTCCTAGCGCCGGCAATACTCAAGGCCATGGCCACAAAGGGATATTGGGGTGCGCTGGATGTGATAGGGCTTATCGCTCTTTCCTATGTTATTCTCGGAACAACCTGGATTACGGGCGCAGGATTGCACATACTCAAAAAGCCCGTCATGGTATCAGTAGCCTTCATCACCGGCGCGCTATTGAATATTTTCCTCAATTTCACTCTCATACCGCACTTTGGAATGATGGGCGCGGCATGGGCGACCCTCATATCTTTTGTTTTCATATCAGCCTTTACTTTTGCCGCTTCCCAGAGGAGTTTTCCCGTGGCATACGAGTGGAGAAGGCTAATCGCGATACTGCTCTGGGCAACCCTGATTGCTATTGGTTCGTTTGTGTCCGGACGCGTCTGGTGGAGAGTAGTTCTTTCAGTGCTCTTTGTCCTGCCGGGCCTGTGGTTTTACCGGCGGGCCCTTTTCGGCATTACCAGGGGGTTCCTACTCAGAAGGCCCCTTGATAGGGAGGAGGATTTCGGCATCCCCGATGGCCTTGCCATTGAGAGGGTCTCTGATCCTGATTTGCTCCCTGTCTTCAGGAAAGGTATGGAGACCATATACCGGGAGAGGCTGGAGAGGGGAATACTCTGCTACATTGGTTTCTGGCACGGTGAGCCAGCCCACATAACTTGGGTGGCCACGCGGGGCGAGCGCGAACCGAGGACCGGCTACAAGGCGAGGTCGGGCGTTGCATATGTTTTTGATTCCATGACCCTGCCAGACTTCAGAGGCCATGGCATATATACCGGCGTTCTGGAGCAGGCCTCGCGGGACGCTAGAGACGCTGGGCTTACGGTTGCCGAGGCCATTGTCCTGGATGGCAACGAACCCTCTATGAAGGCGTTCAGGAACGCTGGGTTCAGGCCCATAGCGAGGGTTGCCGGAGTAAAGGTGTTTGGAATCACCTTTTGCATCAGGAGAAAGATTGAGGGCGGAGAGAATTGAAAACCCACGCGAGATAGCCGAGCTCATCCGGTTGGCTGAGCCATGGGCCCTGGCTCATCCGTGGGGAATCCAGATGGAACCGTGGTGGCTCATGCCTTGGCTGGAAACCCTCAGCCGGAGACCCATTGCGATTGCCATGAGGGATGGGAACGCTCTGACTGCCTGTGGTTTCTTTGAGAGGAGAAGGGCGTCACTGGCCATGCGAGGGATTCTCAAGAAGCGCGTCCTAGTCTTTCTCTCCCAGGGGCCGGCGGATTTCTCAGACCTCTTGATGGCCCCCGGCGTGAAACCGGATGAGGTTGCGTCGGTTTTCGCTGAAGCACTGAGAAACATCCCAAAAGTGGACGAGCTGAGACTTGAGCAGTTTCCGGAATCCTCCGCGGTCTCGCGGCCTTTGTCGGGGGCTTTGGAAACGAGCCTCCGGGACTGGGTTAGGGTCTATTCCGCTGATCTCACCATCGGATACGAAGCCCTCTGGCGCGGCGCGGGGCGAAACGCCAGGAGGGACATCCACAAGAAGGTGCGAAAACTGCTTGAGAGATTTCAGATAAAATACGATGCCCTTGGAGAGGCCGATGAGGCCATTGTTTCGGAGATCATCTCCCTGAACCAAAAGCGCGGCGAGAGGAGAAGCCCGTTCCTGGGCAAGAGCGCGGGTTTTACCCGGCGGATGATCCGGGAGTGCGAGGCCGCGGGCAGGCTCCTTATATTTACGATGAGGGCAGACAGCGCGCTAATCTCATACAGGCTGGGATTCCTGAGGGACGGGGTTTTCTGGGACTGGAACACCTCATACGACCCGGCCCTTTTTAAGCTCTCACCCGGCAAGGTTCACTTGACCCACATCCTTAAATACTGTGTGGATAAAGGTTTCAGGGAGTTCAACTTCATGCGCGGGGACGAGGATTACAAGAGGATATGGTCAACGGGGCACACGATGAATAGGGCCCTGGTTCTTCCCTTGCCGAGCTTCAGAATGCGGGTGGCAGGGGCGTGGGCGAGGAGATCGGGCCGCGAATAGGAAAACCATTTTATTTCATTGATCTCTTGGGTGTTCCCTTAAGCTTCCTGGCTATGCTATGTGCTTGTTTGTATTCCTCGCTTCTAGGTTCAAAAGTCAGGAAAATAATGCTATCCCCAGCTAGCTTCCCTCCAAGACGATCTCGGATGAATTCATTCTCGTTGAGCCCCATGATAGAACAGAGCTCGGATATTATTAGATACACAATTCTATACTTCTCTCTGACATAAGCCTTTCTGGGGCCACTGAGTTCACCCGTAAGCAGTCTACCCGCCCTTTTAGGTGCGCTTTCAATTTCTTCTATTTTTCGGCGCGCCGCAGCCCTGAGACCTGTCTCTACCTCTTCAAGAGCTTCGGTGAAACGAGACATTTCTGCATTAGGCACTCCCATCCCCTCCTTTTACTCTGAGATCAGCACGGCCCTCTAGAAGATCATCTAGAGCCCGTCTTGTCTTTTCAGATGTGGGATCCGCCATTTCATCTACAATCTTCAGGGTAAGCTCATATTCATCAGGGTCTGTGATCGCCAGCTCTTCCAGGAGCAATATATCACCATCCCGCGCTTGTTTCCAGGCAGGTATATCATGGCTCAGTTTTGAAAGATCTATAGCTTTCTTATACCCATGTTCCTTGATCGTGTTTTTCAGCAATGTAACCGCGTCTTCTTCCAGCTCTGGCATAGGGTTTATGGGGATATAAACAACATAAACCTCTCTTTCGGAATCATGAAGGAAAGGACGAGCTTCGGTCTTCCAGAGACCTTCCTCTATCCCTTCGTCCAAAATCTCCTCTAATGACATAGGGCATGGTCCAAAAGCCATCCTGGTGTAGGTGGATTCCAAAAGAGATTTTCCTCGCTCTTTGTAATAAGCGAGGTCAGCAAGAAGTAGAAGCTTGGCGATCTTTGTCTTGGAAGGTGCCTCACCCTCTTTTTCAATTTGTCTTGGAAGGTGCCTCACCCTCTTTTTCAAGTAAGCGCAAAAGCGCCAAGATCATGATTTTAAGCTTTTCTCTCTGGCCCATAGGATCCTCCGTGTGAAATAGTGTAAAGCAAACACTCCGTCCAATACAACCAGAAGCTCACTTAGAAAACTGCCTCGTATTCCCCGGACCGGGGTAGGAAGGTGAAGAGGCCTTCCTTGGGATAGACCCTGTAGCCCTCAGGGGCCTTCAGGAAAGTGGGGCAAGGGTGAACCCTGAGCGAGACCTCCCAGAGGGGCCTTTCGCAATCAATGATTATCTTGAAACCATCAACCGTAAACCTCAGGTTTTCCGCGGTGTCCAGGTAATCGCATATCTCCCACGGCAAGGCCCACCAGACCATGCCGTTTAATCCGGTCAACAAGGGCAGGAGGAGTGGCCTGTCGTCGTAGAGGTTATATACCTGCCTTTTTCCGTCGGCGCGGACTGCCGCGTAATGGGTCTGAATGGTCACGGGAATGCCCTTCTCCAGGAGAAACCTGGCCCTTGCCAGGAGCCTCGATCTTTTCATCGGCATGGTGAGTCTTTCGGCTATCGGGATGGGCCTGGCATACAAGCCTGTGTATGCACCAATGTTGGCGGGAAAGAGCCTGATCCCTGACCCGGACAAGATTATCCCCCGGCCTCCGTGTAGGCCCCTTCTCCTTCCACGAACGGGTTCCCACGCGTCAACCCACCAACGGAACCCAGCGGGCTCCAGGCCCTCGGCCACACGGCTGTATCCCTGATACCCAGGGCATTTTCCGCCCATGATCTTTGTCCCTGTTATTTCCTCAAGTAGTGCCCGGCCGCGTGTCAACCAGTCCCGGATATTCGGAACTGTCTCGCATTCCGGCCTTCCGTTGGCTGTGGTGTGGTCTATACCGTGAAATCCGATTTCGGCCCAGCGTTCTCTCGCGACCATCCTCAGAAGCTCCGCGAACTTGCCGTTTCTCCGAACCACAAGCCCGGACGAGGAAGGCGCGTTCAGAAACCTGCCAGGACAGGCAAAGAGGGCCACTTTGAGGTTTGGCACCGCGCGCATGTAGGTCTCCGCGAAGAACTCCCAGGTTGAATCCAGGCCCGGCCCGGAAAACCCCCAGTCCCCCTCACGAGTCTCACCCACCCTGATGTTCCCGAGGTCATCTATCATTAGGAAGGCGGGTGTTTTGTTCCACGGCCAGGATGTAAGCTCAGCCCTGATCATGCGTTTAACCTCCTGATGACCTCAACCACCACACCGACTATGTCGCAGGAATCCTCTGGAGATACGACCACAGGTTGAAAGTTCGGGTTATCCGGAGAGAGTATGAGAAGATTTCCCTGGCTTCTCATGCGCTTGACTGTGTATTCTCCGCCGTTCAGCCTAACCACGACCACCAGGCCGTCCCGTGGTTTCACATCCCTGGCCACCAGAATCCTGTCTCCGTCAATGAGGGTGGGGGCCATGGAGTCACCCTTCACGATGAGGCCAAAGACATCCCTTCCCGAGTATTCGGCCGGAATGCCCATCACTTCAATGACCCCGGGATCACCAGGATCGTAAGGCGGACCCGCAGGTACTGTGCCGTATACAGGAGCCAGCGAGACGCCAAACCGCGATTCCCCTTCCCGCGGGGTTTCGGCCGGACCATAACCCGAAAGGAGCCAGTCCAGAGAAACCGAGAGCGCGTCAGCTATGGCCCTCAGGTAGCGGGCCGAAGGGGAGACAATGCCCCTCTCCCACTCAGAGATCCGCTGGAACGGAACCCCTATTTTCCTTGCCAGGCCGAGCTGAGACATTCCCCTTATTTCCCTAGCCCTCTTTATGCGGGAACCGATGGTGTCTCCTTCCTCACGCATATTAGTTATACTCTTGATCTTCATCACGCTTTTCCGTTATAATATAACGGATCATGGTGAAGTTTCAGAGCATAAAGCAAGGCGAAGGTCTGAGTCAAACTCAGCACTATTAACCATGGAGGAATAAAAAATGAATTCACTATATAACATGAATCCCGACGCGGCGGAGATAGACAGGGCCGCGATGGCCGCGAGCATGGGCGATCCCGATGCCTTCGTCCGTCTGCACTCATATCTGGAGCGCTACATCCTCAGGGTCTCGGCCAACTTCATGGACGGCAGACACCAGGAGGATGTGGCTCAGGAGCTGAGACTCCTCCTGTTCAAGGTGCTCTCCTCTTGGAAACCCGGGAAAGGGAGGGAGTTCAGACAATACTACATAGGCGCGATGAAAAAGCACCTCTGGAAGCTCAAAAAGAAGGCCACACGGATGATTTTCGTGTCCATAGACGAATTGGAGAGAGAACATGTCGCGGGATAATGGCTTTGTTTTGGTTGGAAAGGGAAACTTGCTCCTGGACAGACTTGAGGCCATGAGGCCGGATCTCCTTGAAATAGCCGAGGCAATCATATACGAGAGAAAGAGCCTCCTTTGGGTTAGAAAGCGTTTTGGCGAGGAACGATGCAGAGAGCTCGCGGAGTTCGTGGAGGAGAACCTCTGGACCCAGTGGGGGTTCTGAGGGACACCCTCACCAGGATTGACGCTGTTCTAACCAGGATTGAGGAGCAAGCACTTCAGGGCGACACCAGGGCCGGCGCCCTCTATTCCCGGCTGATGGCCCAGCGCTCAGACATAGCCCTAAAGATAAGGGAGCTTGAACGGGGCGCGGACAGGTTGTTGGAGTGGCTAGTGGAATTGCTCAGGGCCTGAGGGGGTACCATTCCCCCTGAGTGGGCACCTGAAGTATTTCTATGTGGTGCCCTTTCATGAGCTTTGTTAAGAGTAAAGAT
>JBMFOM010000020.1:0-22877 GCA_049969615.1 Caldifarciminota bacterium | reverse complement strand
TTCCGCATTTCGCTGATAAAATAAGGCAATTCCCCGATCCTGCCTCGCTAAGTCCTAGAGCCATCGGAACTTTCGCCGAACTCCTTGATGGACAAGGACTTAGGAGGGGTTGAAGGGCCGATGATTTTTTGGTATAATTTGCCTATGATGATACCTTTGCTTTTAGCCTTTATACCTGAGACAGAGGCCAACCCATATGCGATGGCTTATCATCGGCACGATGTGGCCTCGGTGTGCTCAACGGGCGCGAAATGGGTGAGGATGTGGCAGGGCGATGGAGGAGCCCACTGGGGAAGCATTCAACCCACTTCCCTGGACAGCTTTTATTGGGACGAACAAGACGACTGGATAAGATGGGCAGACACGAACGGTTTCAACATCATGCTCACGGTGACCACGGGCTCTCCTGAGTGGGTTGGTAATTCGCTCTACTATTGCAAGTGGGTTGATTCTACCCACATACCCGCTGTGGACTCACTGGGATACAACTGGTTCAAAGCCTCATTTCCTCCCCAGGACTACCGCGCCTGGTATAATTTCGTCTATGCGCTTGTTTCAAGGTATGACGGTAACACCCCTGACCCAAAGAGGCCCGGACAGTTCCTGCCCGAGGTTAGATACTGGGAGTTAGTGCCTGAGCCGGATCATTGGGGATACTGGTATGGGACAAAGGAGACCTATTTTGACCTTTTCGTGCCGACCTTTGTCCGGGCTGTGCGAACTGCAAATCCCAATGCCGTCATAGTTGGCCCATCCATGACCGGATACAGCATAGCCTGGGCGGTTATAAAGGAGATGGTTGATTCCGGGGTTGATACGACAGAGATAGTCAAATTCTGCAACTCTCACATAAAATACACGGACTTTGGATGGTGGGGATGGGGTTATATCAAGAGCTGCCTGGATACATCTTATAAGAAGAACTGGCAGATAAATTTCGTCAACTACGCCTATTCCCACGCTTGGCTTTATGATAAGTGGGGCTTTCACGACTATGAGAACTGGGAAACGAGTCCGATTCTCAGGGACTATGAGAATAGGCACCTTGCTATGGAGGGTTATCACCTGCCATTTTGGTGGACGGAGCTGGGGCACGACAATATCAGACCCTGGTGGATTATCCCTGAGCCAGAGGTAGCGGCGCGGACATGGAAGAAGATGATAAATGCCTTCTCATCTGGGGTTGAATGGGTCTGCTACTCTCCCATGTTCCCAATAAGGGGGTTAGGGGACGGGAATCCTCCGCTTTATGATGATACGGACCCATGGAACCCCAAACCCCTTGAAGCCAAAACCTCCTTCGCCTTCATAGCCGGCAAGATAAACGAGCAGACCGGCTTCGGGTTCACCGGGTCAGACACGGTTTCCCATTCATATCTCTTCTGGTTCACATCTGACAGTCTGCCTAACTACACGCTTGTCTCGGCCTGGGCAGACTCAGGGATAACCGACACTATCAGGATACCGACGCCACCAGGAACCCAATCCGCCACCCTCTACGATTACCTGGGGAACCCCATCAACCTCCCGTTCTCTGATTCGGTTGAGATAGAGCTAACCTGGCAACCTGTGATGCTTGAGTTTTATCACACCCTTGGCTCATCCGAGGGCAAACCCAGGCCAAACCCGATAGTTAAGTTGGTGCAGAACCCATGCAGGGGAGAGATCCGTGTGTTCCTCAGTCTTCCGATGGCCTCGGATGTAATCTTCAGGCTATATGACCCAATCGGCAGGCTCATATT
Organism: Caldifarciminota bacterium; assembly: GCA_049969615.1. Lineage (GTDB taxonomy): Bacteria > Hydrothermota > Hydrothermia > JBDRYB01 > JBDRYB01 > JBDRYB01. Next base: position 21,135 of record JBMFOM010000020.1, on the reverse strand, counting down.
GATTGACGAAAAGGACGATATGACTCCAGGAGAGCACCGGTTGTTCTTCCCCGCGAAACCAGGGGTCTATTTCCTGGAAACGAGATCAGGGGCCTCAAGGGTAGTAATGAAGGCTATTGTGGAATAGGGCATTATCAGAGAGCGCGCGACTATTTGACCACCGGAATCTTGTATCTGTAATAGTCAACCTGCGCGCCCGGGAGCATCGCGAGGCGCAGGATAACCGCGAGGGGCATCAGTGAGGCCCTTTCCTCGCCTTTCTTTTTGGCAAGGGTCCCAGCATATACCCCTCGGTATATCAGTCCAATAGCGTGTGCCTCGCCCATGTGCAAATGTATTAAATAATTCCCGGAAATGTCGGTCTGGGTCCTCTTTATGAAGTCCTCAAGCTCATCCGGATTGACATGACCAACAGTGTGTTGCAGGAATGGCGTGGTCAGACAGACGGTCGTGAAGAGGTCGCACTTGATCTTTTCATACTGGACGCCAACCTGCTGTGCCAACCAGTTCAGGGCACTTGTGCCCAGAAGAAATGACGAATCACCAGTCAGCACAAAGCAAGTAATGTTTCTGCCTCCAACGAGAAAAATGAGTCCCTTGTGCGCGCCCACCAGACGCAGGTATCCCGTGAACCTTGATGCAGATATTTCCTTAACAGCGTGAAGGACCCCCGGTCCGCCAGATGGCCCCTCAACAGCCTTGAGCTCGCCGGGCGCGAGGTTGTATATTGACTCAAGAAGGCCCCGTGTTAGATTTTGGGTGTTCTGTTCCTGGACAGATGGTAAGCAAAGCATCTCTGTCTCCCATGTCAAGAGGGTGCTGAGGAGCTCCCTGGGTGGTATATCAACATTCTTCTTGTTCATGTCCTCAATTGGGACAGACTTGGATGCATAGCGTCCGCCACCCCACATCACTGCCCTCTTGAGCTCCGAGAATCCCATGCCCCAGGTGCTCTCAACCCAGTTCAGGACACCCTTCCTGAATATGGCTATGACAACCCCATACTCGCCCATGAAGAGGTGCTTCGCACTCTCCTGGTTTTTTATTGAATTTATAAGTATTGCAAGGAAATTAGCCATATCAGTTCACGCCTCATCTTTTATTGAAAAAGACCTCGTTATCTCCTTTATCCAGGTCCTCCAGGCCCTAACCAGGGCCTCGCCTTTTGCTCCTGGTTCCAGCCGGGCTCCGCCCTGACCAACCTTTTTGTTTCCGCCGCCGTTGCCACCAGCCAGGGTCGCTACCTCGCGAACAAGGTGCCCCGCGTCTATTTTATCGTCATCGCTTCTTGCAAAGATGTAAAGGTTCTCACCACTGGTACCGCAGAGCACGATCGCGCCGAGCATGCGGATGCGATCGCGGATCCTGTCAGCCACCAGCTTCAACATTTCCATATCCATTCCCATAACCAGTATGAAGGCAGATTGAACATCACCTATGTTCGCGATCTCGGACCTGGCTTCAATTCCCATGAATTGAATGCTGGTCGCTCGGCCAGCCTTAATGTCCTGAGAAAGGGTTAAACCTATTTGCCCGGCAAGCTGTTCCCTGACACCCTGGAGCGCTCTCTCAAGCGCGGTGAGCCGGTCAATGGCATCCTTGATGGTCTTGACCAGCAAATCACGGCTCCCGGCACCCATTATGCCACGTATCAACGATATGGTATCGTGTTCCTCGCGCGCAAGATCCCACGCCCTCATTCCCACAAAGGCCTCTATCCTCCTTACGCCGGCCGCGACAGCCTCCTCGGAGATGACCCTGAACAAACCAACCTCTCCAGTGAATGATAAGTGTGTCCCGCCACATAGCTCCCGCGAGAAGCCGGGAACCTCAACGACCCTGACCACTCCGCCGTATTTCCCCTCAAAGAGAGCTACCGCCCCCTCTTGCCTGGCGGCCTCGTATGTCATCTGTCTGACAATGAGAGGGATGTTTTCAAGGACCTTTTCGTTGACTAGACGCTCTATGGCCACGATCTCTTTTGGCTCCAGCGCCCTGTGGCAGGAGAAGTCAAATCTTAGCCTGTCCTCATCCACCAGAGAACCTCTCTGCAGGGCGGATTCCCCAATTATTTCACGGAGGGCCGCGTGCAGTAGGTGGGTTCCCGTGTGCGCGCGGGCAAGGGCTTTGCGCCGCTTGCGATCAACCTTGGCCGTGAGATTCATCCCCGGGGATGGAGAGCCTTTTGCCTTGCCAACTAGGACAGCCATTCCGCCAATGTTTTGGACATCCTCAACCAGAAATTCAAAGCTATTGCCAAGAACAATGCCACGGTCGGGGAGCTGACCTCCGGACTCCGCGTAGAACGGGTTTTTTGCCAAGGCCAGGAAGGCCCCTTTTTCCCCATTGGCAAAAGCCAGGGGTTGGGTTTCGGCCTCAAGGGCCTCGTATCCGACGAATGTCTGTGGCTCATCCGAGATGAATTCCCATTTGGGAAGACGAAGCTTGAACCCGGATGACTCCCTTGCCCTTGACCTCTGTTCCCGGAGGCTCTCGTGGAAACCCTCCCAATCAACAGAAAGCCCGGATTGTCTAGCGTAGTCCTCAATGAGATCAAGAGGCACGCCGTATGTATCATACAAAGTGAAGGCCTCTTGGCCGGAGACGATTCCGGACTCAGCAGACCTGTCCAGGACCTCCATTATCCGCGGCATTGACCTAGTGATTCCCTTTAGGAACCTGTCCTCCTCGGCCCTTATTATCTCGGCTATCTCGCGGGATTTCTCCGCTACCGCAGGATACGTCTCGCCCATCAGGTCAACTATGGTCGGGACAAGTTTGTTGAGCAAGGGTTCCGAGACGCCTATTCTCTGGGCAAATGAGTGGGCCCTCCTGAGGATACGCCTGAGGACATATCCCCTACCATAGTTTGATGGATAAATTCCGTCGGCTATGCAGAAGACCAACGCCCTGGAATGGTCAGCCATGACCCGGTGAGCAGGTTCGCGCTTGATGCCGGTGAGGTCCTCAATTGCTTCTATTATGGGCGAAAACAGGTCGGTCTCGTAGTTAGAGTTGACACCCTGCAGGACTGAGGCTATGCGCTCAAGGCCAGCTCCAGTGTCTATGTTTGTTCTGGGCAGATGGGTGAGGGAGCCGGATTCATCCTTGAAGAACTGCATGAAAACAAGATTCCAGAGCTCAAGAAAACGATTGCCGGCCTGGCCCGGATCGGACTGGGATGGATCAGATTCCGGGCCAAAATCATAGTGAATCTCAGAGCAATAGCCCACCGGACCTACATCCCCCATCTCCCAGAAATTGTCCTTTTCATCAAGCCTGAAAATCCTCTCCCGCGGCAGTCCAACCTCGTCCCGCCACACCCCATAGGCCTCATCGTCATCCCGGAAAACCGTTGCCACGAGCCTTTCCGCAGGGATGCCGAAGACACGGTTGACCAGCTCCCATGCCCAGACTATTGCCTCTCGCTTGAAATAGTCCCCAAAGGAGAAGTTTCCGAGCATCTCAAAGAATGTATGATGCCTTGGGGTAAAACCGACCTGATCAAGGTCATTGAGCTTACCGCCAGCCCTCATGCACTTCTGAACGGAAACAGCCCTCGGGAACGGCGCTGGCGCTAGGCCCATGAAATAAGATTTGAATTGGTTCATTCCCGCATTTGTGAAGAGAAGGGTTTCATCCGGCGGAAGCAGAGAGGATGATGGCACAACCTCGTGTCCGCGTTCAGAGAAAAACCGGACAAACTCCTCTCTAATCCTTCTTGCGGGCCAATTCACTCTCATATTTTAACGCGGGAGGGCAAGGAAAATCAAGGAACGCGCGGTTCCTGACTCTGCTTGAAGTCGCGCTAAACAGCGGTTTCGCGAGGTCACAGTTTGCATTACCAAAGATTGAACACAAAGCAGTTGCTTTTCGCCACCAGGTAGCTTTATCATCTAGTTGTTAATGACACATAAAGGGAAACACAGACGCTTTCACCATGAAGATGGGGCATGTTGCCGTTTCAGGGAGAGGAGGCTTGAACCGAGGCTTCTTCTTCTGCTCCTCGCGGAAGGCCCAACCCACGGGTACAGGCTCTTGGAACTCTTGGACCAGCAGGGATTCGGTGACAGAGATGATCCCCCGGGAGTCTATAGGACTCTGAGATGTATGGAAGAAGAAGGCTTGGTTCGTTCGTCGTGGGAAACTCCGGATCGTGGCGCGGCCAGAAGGCTATATGAGATCACGCCTGATGGCAGGGAAAGACTTGAAGGGTGGATGCGCACCATCAAAAATGAAGCGGGTGCGCTCCTGGCCCTGCTGGAATCCTACGAGAAGATGCGTGATGGTTGAGATGAATTGCTGTGATATGCCAGAAAACCCCGGCTCCTCGTGTTGCGATCCGTATACAGGGATAGGGCGGTTTCGCTGTCTTATCCTGGGCTATGTGGCCAGGAATTACATGAAAAGAAAGGAAGCTGAGCGCCTCTTTGGCGCCTTGTGGGATGAGATTGAGGCACTCAGAGAACAGATTGAAAAACTAAAGGAGAGACAGAAATGACATGTTGTCATACAAGGGAAAGACATAAGCACGGACACGGCCACGGGTGTTGCTGTTGTTGCTGTGGCCAGATGCACAGGAGATACCTGACTAGAAAGGAAGAGGTTGAGCTGCTTGAGTGTTATCTTGAGGAGCTCAAAAAGGAGATTGAGGCAGTTGAGGAACGGCTCGCGGAGATCAAGGGCAAGCAATAGGTAGACCAAGGAGGTTTAACATGTTTGGACTTATTCTCGCGGCGACGGTGTCAATGGATTGCGGTGCTGGCGTATGCGCGCTGGAAGACCCCATGATGAGGAACAAGCTGGGTCTTACCCAGGAGCAGTCTGACAAGCTGGACAAGCTCTTCTACGAGCACCACATGCGGATGATAGACTTGCAGGCCACCTTGCAAAAGAAGGAGCTGGCTTTTGAGAAAGCCAAGTCCGCCAAAACCCTGGACGAAAAGGCTATAAAGTCAGCCGGCGCAGAGGTTCTCAAGGCGCGCGAGGCCATTTTCAACGAGGCACTTTCCCTGTGGCTTGAGGTCATGAAGGTTCTCACTCCTGAACAGAGGGCGAAATTCGCCACCATTGGCCCAATGGGATCTGGTATGACCGTTGAGAAAGAGATGAAGATGATGATGGGTCCAGAGGCCATGCCCTGTCCCATGATGAAAATGCAGTAGCCTACGGTTTCAAACCACTTCCTGCACAGGATCGAGTGTTTGTGTAGCCGGGAAGACCGGACGGATCTGGAGGTTTTTAAGGATCTGAGACCTTGTGGCGGCCGGGTGCCAAAGAGCGACTGAAGATGTCAAGTAAGTGAACTTTATTGATAATTCAATACTGACAACCAGTCGCAAAACCATGAGCTGCGCCCTGACATGGTTCGTGCTGGCAACCCTGCTCAACGTTTCCGAGAGAGATCAATCTCTGCAACGAGTATTCCAGAGACCCCAGCGGGCAGGTCGCGGATGATCTCTCCCTTTGGTGAAACGACCATCGCACCTCCGAAGAAACCGCCAATTTCGGATAGATAGTTCACCATCAGGGTTGTTGCTCCCAGGAGCTTCACCCTCTCGGCATATACCCGCTTTTCCTCCCTTTCCCAGCGCTCCGTGTCCCATCTGTTGTCCTCAAAGCTCCTGGCAAAGGGAAACAGAACCAGATCGGGGCGTTTCTCACGGACTGTTGCTACTATCTCATCATCAAAGAGGTCTCTGCATATGAGGAAACCAACCCTGCCAAAAGGTGTCCCCACAACCGGGACATCCTTTCCGTGGCGATAAAACTTTGGATCAGCCTCTTTCCCATGCCATCCAGGACTGACTCGCCTGTATTTTAGGACAATACTGCCTCTCGGATTTATCAAAACCGCTGAATCATACAGGGTGCCCCTTGTTCTCTCCAGAAAACCAATTCCGAGCCAGATCATCTCCGTGCTGGCCAGCCGGCAAAGCCTTCGTATGACACGGCCATGCGTTGTCTCACCGAGGAAAAGGTCATGTTTCGGATCGTCTTTGTTCACAAGGCCCGTCAGCGCGGCCTCTGGAAACAGGATCAACCTGGAGCGGTTGGCAATTGCCTTCTCAGCCAACCTGATGATATTTGCGAGGTTCTCCATCCGGTCCATGCTTACGACGTTCACTGCCAAAGCTATCTTCATGCTCAAATTATATCGCTTGATCCCCATTGGCAAGCTAGTTATAACCGGGATTTCGCGGCAGGCGTAAGCCCGAATTATTAACCCAACTTTGACGCTTCATTTTTCGGAGGAATCAAGGCCGGGAAATTGGCACCATGTTCAGAGGGGGTTCTCAGCGAGACCTATTCACATACGAGGACTATTCTGTGGGGTTCTCGGATGCCCAGGGTTCTGAGGATTCCCGAAGCCTCCTTATTTATCTCGGTTCTGGCTATGAACGCTCCACCTTCTATTTCAACCTTGACAGCTTTCAGGGCGCTGAGATATTCAGAGGTCCTCTCAGATGTTATCCGCTCATCGTCGCACTCAATCCCCTTATTCAGCCTCAGATCAAGCTCCCTGGCCATGACCAATGCCAGGAAGCACACGAACACACAGGCCTCTATCCTCCTGTCTGTCCAGCGATACATGGGCCTTATCTCAAGGGATGATTTCACTTCCAACCCATCACAGAAGCCACAAAAGCGAAGTCCTTTCTGGCCGCGGCAATTACCTCTGGTTTGGTCTTATTCCTGGAGACATAGGAGGGGTGGTATGTGGCTATGAGGGCAGGACCCAGGACAGAGCGGTGCAGCTTCCCCCTCAAGGGTTCAAGAGAGTTCCTTTCTTCCAGCGGAAGGCCAAGAAGCGTTCTGGCGGAGAACCTCCCTAGCGCGAGTATGAGATCCGGAGAGATTATCTCAACCTGAAGCTTTAGGAACCTGAAACAGGCTGATATTTCGCCCGGAGCGGGGTCGCGATTCTCCGGAGGTCTGCACTTCACTACATTGGCTATATAGACATCCCTCTCCCTGTCAAGCCCTATCTCGGAGAGGAGCCGGGTAAGAAGTGCACCCGACTTGCCCACAAAGGGTTTTCCCAGTTCATCCTCTTCCTTGCCCGGGCCTTCCCCTACCAGCATCAGTCTGGCGTATGGGTTCCCCCAACCAAAGACATTCCTCTTTCTCTCGGTGACAAGCGGACAACGCTTGCAGAGGGCCGCGACCTCGGCCAGGAGCGAAAGGGACCTGATCCTATCCCTTGTTCCCGGCAGGTAAAACTCCCTGAGACCAAAAAACTCTCTCAGATAGAAAAGGGGCAAGGACCTATCCTTCATCTCATTACTCTTGAAAACCTGGAAACAGGCGTTTTGTTATGGGATTCATCCAATTATCCTGGCTATCTCGCGGATTATAGAGAAGGCGGCGCTGGCCTTGGAGACAATACCGAGATCAACGGTTTTCCTCTTTGTGATAAGGATAAAATGGGCCTCATCAGCGCCCGGAGAAGAGATGTCGTTGGCCACCATCAGGTCAACCCTCTTTGATCTCATTTTTTCCCTGGCTTTCTCAAAGAGACCACGCTCCTCAGCGAGGCAGAACCCAACGAAAACCTGCCCCTGTTTTCTGGGAAGCCCGGCCAATATATCCGGGTTAGGTTCCATCTCAAGGACGAGGTTCCCCTTTCGTTTGATCTTTTTTCCGGAGACATCTTTGGGTCTGAAGTCAGCAACTGCCACGGCCATCACGACAACATCGTGCTCGGGCACAAGCCTCGCGAGGAGTTCCCAAAGTTCATGGGCAGTTTTTATGGCATATGAATCGTGGGCAGGTGCGATGGGCACGCCCGGTCCGCGGACCGCGGTCACGAAAGCGCGGGCGGCCCTGGCGGCTCTGCATATCTCAACCCCCATTCTGCCGGATGAGAGGTTGGTTATCACCCGAACGGGATCAATCGGCTCTGCTGTTGGCCCGTAGGCGATGAGTACCCTCTTGCCCTTAAGGGAATCCAAGACACTTGCCCACTCCTGGATACATGAGGCAATATCCTCTGGAGAGCGCATCCTGCCAATGCCGCGACCAGACGAGAGGTCACCAGCAATGGGTTCCATAACCATGTGGCCCTGGGCCGCAAGGAGGGCAATGTTATCCTGAGTAGCGGGCGCGAGCCACATGGACTCGTGCATTCCCGGAAAAAATATCACAGGAGGGCCGGCCGCCAGGAGGGTGGTTGAGAGAAGATCATCAGCAATGCCTCGTGCCACCTTGGCCATGATGTTGGCAGTGGCCGGAGCGACAACCCTACAATCTGACCAGGATGATAGCTCTATGTGGATGGTTCCCCTGAAGAAATCCTCATCGGTATAGGTCTCTCCGACCAGAGCCCTGAAGGCAAGCGGTCTGATGAATTCTGTAGCGTTCCTGGTCAGGATGCACTTTACTATGTGGCCTGCCTTGGCCACGAGCCTCGCGGCTTCCAACCCGCGGTGAGCGGCCACGGATCCGGTCACTCCGAAAAGAACCCTCAAGACTTTCTCTTTCTCCGGGTGGGTCTGGCCTGTTCTGCGGTAACTGGCTGGGAACCCTTTGTCCCGTATGGAACCTCGCCGGAGAGGACTGCTTCTGCGGCTATAAGATAGGGTTTGCGCCTCAGATATATGCCCTCCTCCGTTGCCCTGCGTGCTATTATGTGCGCGAACTTGCTTATCACGATGATGAACTCATACTTGTTGGGTATCTTTTCCAGCACCCTGTTCATGTCAAGAACAAGGTCCATGTCGCTTATCATCTGTGCTTTTCCCATCTTTTTCATTTCTCTCCCAAATCCCAAAAAGAACCCATTAGTTCCTCCGGGCAACCCATTGGGGATAATGAGCAGGAAGCAAGATCAACATCCCTCAGGGTCCTTTCTTTTCAAGTACCTGGCCGCCTTCCTGGCCAGGAGGTCTGCCCTTGTGTTTTTCTCTCTCTCCACGAGGGTGAGCCTGACTCTCAGCCTGGCCATCAAGGCCCTCGCGGATTCCACGAGCCTCGCCAACTCCGGGTCCTTGAGCCTGTATCTGCCAGCAATCTGCTCGTAGAGGAGCTGGGAATCCGTGAACACCTCTATATTTCCACGAGCCTTCTTCTCCAGAAGCCAGCGGAGCGCCTCTATGAAAGCCCTGTATTCAGCCTGATTGTTGGTGACAATACCCAAAGGAACCGACCTCTCGCAAATCACTCGGCCTTCCTCGTCTGTTATGAAGATGCCCGCGCCGCCGGGCCCGGGGTTGCCCAGCGAACTGCCATCAATGTGGACCAAGAGCCTTTCCGCGCGCGGCCCGGAACTCACTTTATCTTGACCCATATCCCACCCAGGAATCCATTGATGGCGGATTCATCCTTCTCGGAGAAGGCCTTTGCCCCCTTCTTGACGAGGATCACCGTAACGAAGCTCTCGCCCGAAACCAGGCTGTATATTCGTCCTATTCTATCCATGTCTATCCATGCCCTCCGCGAATCCGGTGTAAGTCGCTAGACAAGCAGGGTATCCCCACAGGGTGACGGTATCCTCTCCGGCCACTGCGAGGGAATCTACCTGTCTGCTAGTCTCTTCAAGGAAAGCCCTGACTGCTCCCTGGCTGGTCTTGAGTTTTGGGCTCTTCCCGTAAAAAACCACAGCCTCCAGGTCCCTCCCGGAGAACTCCAGGAGACCAGAGCCACCCTGGATCATGTCGGATGTGCAGTCCCAATCAGCGGATTGGATGATGCTAATGGCAGAGCTGGTATCCGCAAATTCATATGCCGCGAAAAGGGGGCCAGCAAAAAGAAACAATACCAAAAGCTTCCGCATGGGAAAATTATAATGCAGTCTGCGATGGCCGGGCAAAGTATGATGGCCCAGACCCTCAAAGGACAAACCGGGATTTTTCACGGGTTTCCTTAATAGTTGCGCGAGCGCACCGGCTTGGCTTATGCTATGGAGCGAATGGAGATTTGATCATGAATATATCGGAGATTCTTGAAAACGCTATGGAGGATCTCAGGCTTAGGGTTCCTGAGATAGAGGCCGCGGCCCTGGTCACGGCCGATGGGCTTATCGTTGCGGCGTCTGGTAGCCTCGGGATTGACGAGGACCAGCTCTTCCTTGGAGGCGTGATGGCTACTGCCCTCACAGCTGGCGAGCGCATATCCGCGGAGCTGGACAGGGGCAGTTTTGAAAACTTTTTCGTCAAGGGCGAAAAAGGCTATGTCCTACTGACCGGAATAGGTGAGGACAAGGTTCTCGCGCTGGTCGCTAATGAAAAGGTGAAGCTGGGGATGCTCTTCCTTGAGGCCAAGCGGCTCTCTGGGATGCTAGAGGAATTATTCAAAACCCAAGAGCTATGAAAAAGGTTCTTGATCTATGGTTTTACGCGTTCAGTAGGCGCTCCCTGAGACACATAAGGGCGTTTATCGCTGATATGACACTGGACATGGGTCTCAAGGAAGAGGAGTCCTATGATATAGAGACAGTCGTGGAGGAGGCCCTAGCGAACGCCATGGAGCACGCTTATCCTGAGGGCTATGGCCCGATAAAGATAGTGATACGCAGGGTCAAGGGAGGAATATCAATAACGGTTAGGGACTGGGGAAAGCCTCTCTCGCCTGAGGTCCTGGAGGTGGCCGCGGATGTGGAGGAGTGGTTCAGGGAGGGAAAAGAAAGAGGTATGGGCATAGCCTTCATGAAGGCTCTGGTTGACAAATTTGAATACAAAAACCTCTCTGATGGAAAGGAGATAAGGCTTTTCAAGAAACTTAAGGCTGGTAAACCGTGACGCAGGACACGCCCAGGTTCAAGAAGAGGTTCGGCCTACGGCTGAAGTTCGCCCTCTGGACAACATTTTTTGTGCTTATAATGTTGGCCGGAGTTTTTCTCTTCTTCATAAACAGGCAAATCAACACGTTGACCGAGGAGATGGAGCGCAACGGCGTTGCTCTTGCCACAAGCTTTTCCGCGGCCGCGAAGGAACCCTTCATATTTGACGATGATCTCACCCTCGTCACGATGGCCGCGAATGTGGAAAAGTCAAATCCTGGCATAACCTATTGCGTGATAACCGACACAAAGGAAATAATCAAGGCGCATCCGGACTCGGTCCTCCTTAGGGATACTCCGTTCAGGTGTCCGCAAAAGCTCACTGCCAAGCGAGAGATAATGACAGATGAAGGTTTCCCCATCCTGATAAGCGAGGGCCCAGCCGGATATGACATAAGAGCACCAATAGTGGTCAAAGAACCCCGAACAGGCAAGGTGAGCGAGGCTGGCTATGTTCACCTGGGGTTTTCAAAAGACCCCATAACCCAAGCGGTTCGGAGGACACTGGTTGGATTGCTTGGAGTGGCCGCGGCCTTCGCCGTAATAGGGATTCTGGGCATATTTCTCCTTACAACCATGGTAGTCAGGGGTCTGGTGAGGCTGACAAAGGACATTGAAATAATAGGGCGTGGGGACCTCAACCACCCTGTCCAGGTCAAGAGCAGGGACGAGGTCGGCCTCATCGCTTATTCTGTGGATGTCATGGCCAGGAACCTCAAGGAGGCCCAACAGAGGCTCCTGGAGACAGAGCGCTTCAAACACGAGGTTGAGATAGCCCAGAGGATCCAGGCAATCCTCCTGCCCCGCGCTTTGCCCAGGATAGCCGGCCACGAGGTCGCCGCCTATTATCAACCGGCAATGGTGGTTGGCGGAGATTACTATGACTTCTTCAGGATGGCGAAGGGCAAGTCCGGGTTCATAATGGCCGATGTCGCTGGAAAGGGCGTGGGTGGCTCGCTGATCATGGTAATGACTAGAACAATGGCGAACATGGAAGCCGCGTTTGATGACAATCCAAAGGCCCTCCTTGTCTCCCTGCACGATCAGCTCAGGGGTGAGATACCCGATGACATGTTCGTGACAGCGTGCGCGGTGGCTCTGGAGCCAGAAACTAGCTTCGTTCAGGTCGCTTCTGCTGGGCACAACCCTGCAATTCTTTTCAGGGCTAGCGTGGGCAAATCGGGATGGCTTGAGCCGGATGGTGCGCCTTTGGGAATATCCCTGCTCTCTAGAGAGCAATACGCTGAGATACTGGAGATGTCAGAGTTCACCATGATGCCAGGGGACGCCATTGTTCTCTACACTGACGGTGTGACAGAGGCTATGAACGAGGCAGGCGACCAGTTCGGGGAACAAGGGCTTCTTGATGTTGTCTCCAGACACGGGACTGGTTCCGCTGTTGACATCAGGAACGCCATAGTCAGGGAAATAGAGGCCTTCATCCGTGGCGCGCCCCAGTCAGATGATATAACGCTGATGGTGATAAAGAAATTGTGATCCACTTCCTGGGCAGGATCATGTGTTTGGAGAAACTGAACGAATTTGCGGCTATGCTTTCAAAACCTTATGGTTCTCAGCCTCAAATTCTGGGGCGGCCGGATTCCAAAGGGCAGATTAGCAATGAGGGATCACCCTCCCTTCCCGAGGACCCTCTTGAACCCATATTTTATGTAATTTGCCACAACCCGTGGGCTTTTAGCGCCGCGGATCATCCTCCAGATATAGCCAGGCCGCGTATAGTATTCCTTTAATGCCCTATCCCGCCAGGCCTTTATCTCTTCAAGGGAAAGGTGCTCTGTCCTGGCCGCAGGGGTTCCGTGTCCCAAGCCCGTGAGCTCTTGGTGAACCAGAAATCCCCTATCTTTCACTATTTCATAGAGTGTTGTACCAGGGAAAGGAACAGCTATGTGAATTTCCAGATAATCTCCGTCCAACTCCATCGCGAAAGCAAGGGTTTCCTCAAGGTCTTCCCAATCCTCCCATGGGAAACCCACTATGAAGAATATGTATGTGGCAAAACCAAGCTCCTTTGCCAACGCGACTGCCCGGCGCGCGTCATCCTTTGTGTGGCCCTTCTGCATGAGCTCTAGGGAACGCTCTGAGCCGGATTCTACGCCAAAGGCAACCAGCCAGCCCCCCGCTCTTTTTATCCATTCAGCCCTTTCCCTGTCAAATGTATCAACCCTGGAGTTGAAGGCGAAGTTTATCCTTAATCCACGGTCAATTATCTCCTTGCAGACATCAATAGTCCACTTCTTGTTCATGGTGAATGTGTCTGCCCTGGTGAAGAAGTTTCTTATGCCGTGAAGCTCAATACACTCCGCCATTTCATCAACGAGACTTTCTGGGCTACGGAGCCTCAGTTTTGTTCCGGAGAGAATCGGTGCGAGGCAATATATGCATTTGTGAGGACAGCCCCTTCCGGTTTGTATGGTGGTCTGAGGCTGGCCCGTGTCCGGCCTGACATACAGCTCGTTGCGGATCAGGTGTCTGGCCGGAAAAGGCAAGGAATCAAGGTCTTCTATGACAGGTTCTTGGTCAGAGATGAATATCCGACCGTTTCTCCTGAAGGAGACGCCCGGAATCCCTCGCCAGTCTGGTTCTGACACCATCCTACCCATCGTCAGCTCATATTCCCCCTTCAGGACAAAATCAATGAATGGAAAATTTTCAAGAAGGACCCTGTCCTCTGCTTCTGCCTCTGCTCCTTTTATTCCAACTAGAAGACCTGGGAGGTGGCCCTTCAGTACTTCAAGCCAGTCAAGGTCCCTGCTCAGACTAAATGATGTGGTTGATGCCAGGGCGATGTCCGGCCGAAATTCAAGCGCGTCCCGGAGGGGATCACCTCCCTCAACGGGGTAGTCCCTGATGATGACCTCCAGGCCAGCCCTCTCAAGATCCGCTCCTATGTATGTCAAATCAAGGGGCATCCTAGCAGAGGTAGCTGTCAGGTCCTCAACTGGAACCTGGCACCTGTCCTCGCCCCTAATGTAGAGGCCGGTCGGCGGATTGAATAGGAATGCCCTTTTGGTTCCTGCTCGTTCACAAGCGCCGGAAATCAGATTCATGGTATATACTCCCTTGCTATTATGCCGTACGGCGTCCGTGGGTATTTCCTGACCAGAATCATCAAGAAACCTCGCGCCTCGCTCTCGCGGTCCATTTTCAAGGAGAGCTTCCAGGCCCTAAAAGCAGCCTCCGCGCCCGCCAAGCCCCCCGCTTCCGCTATCCTGCCATATAGAACAAGCGCTTCGTCTGGTTTTCCGGAGGCCTCTGTTGCCCGGGCCCGGAGAACGCCAAAATATCCGGAGAGCGCTGAGTCCGGCGCTTCCGAGGAGAGGGTCTTTTCGTTTTTCCCGGTTTCAAGCTCCCAGAGCGCCCGGAAATAGTCCGGCCAGTTCCCGCTACTGGCACATATCTCCAGCCAGACAAGGGCCTCGGTTGCCCTCTCGTCCCTGGAATACAGCGCCACGAACTTTTTTAAGGTATCATGTGCCCAATCCTGGCCCATAAAAAGCCCAATCTTTCCTGAGAAATACAGCCGGTCAGGGGGGTTCATTTCCGAGGCCACCGAAAGAGCAGAATCAAAATTGCCCATTTTAATGAGCGCCTCAGCCTTATCAACAACATTGCCGGAGAGGCCCATTGCCTTTTCCGGCTGATTGTAGGCGCCTAGATAAAGCCCTGCCAGCCTGGTCTCCCGGAGGGTCTTGTTTTCTATTAATTTGTAGTAAGTCTCAGCCTCTTGGTATTTTCCCGCAGCCGAAAGGCAATCTCCCATGAGAGCGTGATACCTATCTCCTCTGTTCTTGACCCCCTGGAGGAGCTTCATTGCTTCGGCAGTCTTGTCTCCTGCCAGAGCTTTTTCCGCGACATCCATGAGCCTTCCGTCGTCGCCAGCCCATCGCCTGGCTATCTCCCAGGACCCTGACTGGAGCGCAAGCTCATAACAGAGGAGCTTTAGCCAGTCCGGATGGAGATTCCCTGCCATCCACTCCGATAGATTCCCGATCACGCCAGGGTTTTTCTTTGAGAGGGACCTTATCTCATCAGAGAGCCAATATCTCAGTCCTGGCTCAGATGAGCAGGCAAAGAGCTCTGGTATTGCCTTTTCGGTCTCGCCCCTGGATGCGTAGTAGGAATAAAATTCCCTTGCGAACACCTGCTTGTCCTTCAGGCTCTTGCGGGCCTCGGCCAGAAGTTTTATCCCCTTCTCCTCCTGGCCCTGGTATTTGAAGAAGTAGAAGAGCCTATAGAACTCGTCCCTGGTGTTTATCTCTTTTCCGAGGCTGATGGCCAGCACGAGGGCATTATCGCTTTTCCCAAGCCCTATTAGCGCCCTGATCTGGAGCTCTCTGAGTAGTGTGTCGGATGGGTCCTCCGTGAGCGCGCTGTCTATGGCTGAGAGGGCCTTGCTGAACTCGCCCCTGTCCAGGAGATTCGTGATCCCGTAGTATGATTGGTAAGCCAAGATGATTGACAGAATCATTCCTCACGACTCCGCGGGCTTTCGGCCCTCCATCTTTGGGGGGATGTATATCTCTTTTGTAATGAGGAGCGCTACTATGCCGAGGCCCAGGATAAAGACAGCGCCCACAAGCCCCTCAGCGCCAGTCAGCAGGGGATTGCCCGGAAAGATGTATGACAGAGAGCCATCCAGAACATCCAGTATGATGAGTGCCAGGGCCGGGACTAAGATTGTCCTTGCCCTTGTGTAGAGCCACGCCATCAGACTGCCCCATCCCCATGCGAATGCCAGATATACCGGTATCCCGAGGGGTGATCCATATGGGTTCCTGAGAAACAGGAAAGGCATGAGCGCCACTGTCCAGAACACGGCCGTCAATAGCACGGTGGTCTTGACGCCGAACCTCTCCGAGAGGACTTCCAGGGGATATGCCCTGAATCCGATTTCGGTCAGAATGGCCACTGGCAGGAAGATCAAGAGGCCCACTGACAGGGACATACCCAGCCTTGCCCAGAAAAAACCCCAGATGTCAGCGGGGACATCCTGTCCCGTGACCGAAAGCTCCTCAATCAGCCTGGAAAGGGAGGGATCAAAATGGACAATTCCAGCGAGCAGGGGAATGCCGTGTCCAGCGACAACTGCTAGGATGGGTATGACAATAGCCAGAGGCCAGAGCTTTAACCTACCCGGAAGGACCCCCAGCTCCGGGAACATCCTTCTTAGGCCCCGGTGCTCCACTACCCACTTGAATCCCAAGGCCATGAATCCGGGCACCGTGTGGACGGCCAGCCTCATGAACTCATAAGACCCGGAGCTCGCCGCCCCCCTGGCCCAGATGAAGGCGATGAATCCCCAGACAACCATGAGCGAGGCTATGAAATATAGTTGCCAGAGCCAAACCATTGTTGCTCATCCCTCTTTGTTCGTTGCTCCTCAAGGCCCAGAAGCGATGGGCCGATTTCATTTTCTCCCTGGCCTAACCAGCATTAGCATTATCTTGCCGTTAAGCAGGGGCGGGGACTCCACCTTTGAGATATCGCCCAGCATTTCCGCTATCTTGAACAATATTTCCTTGTATTCCTCGGAGTGAACTATTTCCCTGCCCTTAAAGATGAGCCTGAACCGGACCTTGTGGCCCTCTTCCAGGAACTCCCTGGCCTTCTTTAGCTTCACCCCGAGGTCGTGCTCGGATATGTTCGGCCGCAGGCTTATCTCCTTGACCTCTGATGTGTGTCCCTTTGATTCCCTCTGCTTTTTCTTTTCCTGGTAGATGAACTTGCCGTAGTCCATGACCTTGCAGACCGGAGGCGTAGCGGTGGGAGCGACCTCCACCAGATCAAGTTCTCTGGAATATGCCAGTTCAAGAGCCTCGCGGATGCCCATAGTACCAAGGGGTTTTCCGCTCTCGTCTATGACCGTTACCTCCCTTGAGGTTATCTCCTCGTTTATCCTATATTTCGCGCCCATGTTCTTCGCTGGCGTTCTTGGTGGTCTTCTCATCTATACTTAACTCCTTTTAAGGTTTTTGGGTTTCTTGAAGGCATTTTACTCTACCCCCAAAGGCCTGTAATAAACCCTCTCTATCCCATACTCCCCCTCAGTCCAGACGGAAAGGAACTTGTCCGCGACCCTGGCCGAGAAGCTGGGATAAAGGGAGTGCAGAGGCGTATCCCCTATGGAAGCCTTAGTAAAGGATCTCCTGCCGTGGGCGTAGAGGATGTCGTATGACCAGGGCTTGTAGGGGTTCACCAAGTGAGTCTGGGGATCAGTTTCAACCCTGTTGCTGTCAGCCCACAAGAGGTAGGCCTTGTTGGAGTAATAGTCTATCTTAGGATAGGAGGCCTCGGCCCTGGACGGGCCAACAGAGCCGTTGAATATTGGCGTTCCAAAAGAATTATATGGCTGGTATCCCTTGACGAACACGCTATCCTTGTCAGAATTGTGCCAGGCCACCCAGGCTGTGTCAGAGCCGGACATGGCAATATCAGGCCACTTCGCGTATGAGTTGACGACGGTCTTTGTCGCGCTCCACGCGGAGCCATCCCACCGGGACAGATATACCGAATTTCCGAGGCTCCAGACAACCCACGGGTATCCCTGATTATTCAGGTCAAACGAAAGCCAGGCTGGCTCAGCGCCAACATTCAGGTTCGTGGAACTGGACGATGGGTCGTCATACCGGAACTTGAGCCACCGGATATAATAGGAGCTCTGGTATCTTCCGTAGAAGAGGACATGAATCGTGTCACCGAGGTCCTGGATGTCCGGGAAAAGAGCCTGTCCGGTGTGGGTTCCTGAGCTCCACAATCGTTCTGGATTGGCAATTCCCCTATACCAGTAAAAGAGGTTCCCACTGTCAGAGGTCGTGAAGACTATGCAGGGCCTTCCTCCTGCGACCGCGATGGCCACCTCGTCAACCTTGTTATATGGCGAGGCCGTGAGATTAATGACTGAGTCAACATTCCCAAGGGTATCCATCTTCAGAACCCTTATCCCCTTGAGAACAAGGGACTCCTGGGCTGACACATACTCTTTATAAGGGAAGGCGACCCAGCACTTGCTTATTGTTCCCCGCGCGGGGACAAGGGCAAGCTTGTTTCCTGGGCCAAAGGTGGCCTCGGAGTGCCGGGAGGCGAGGAGGGTGTCCGTTTGATCATATGCTTTCAGGTATTCCCTCATGGCCATGTAAGCCTGCTCAGGATATTTTACCATCGTGTCAGGACTGGTCGGACTGAAACCCACGAGGCCAAAATCATCACCCATAGCCCACTCTATTCCCCTCTCCCTGTAATTATACATCTGTGTCACTGTTAGGTTAAAGCTGTCCGTGCTCATGAACTTTCTAAAGACATCGTAGTAGTGAACCAGATACTCGGCCTTGAGCCGGTTCCTTACGGACTCAGCCGGGGTCGTGTCCGCCAGTGTCGCGGAGTTGGCCCCGAATTCGGTTAGCCAGAGCTCCCTGCTGGCTATGCCATGCTCCTGATGGACATCAACCAAGGCCTGAAGAACCTCAGGGAGGGTCTCCCAGGGGTCTGTGTGATATGGCTCGTTCGGGTTTTGGTAGTCCATGATCTTCCAGTCAACATAGACGTGATACTCAAGGATGTCGCAGTAATTGGCCCCCCCGGCGTCAAAGAACGCGTCGGCCCACTGGTAGAGGCCGGGAGTATCCGGGTTATTTATTATGTAGGGATAAGGCCAGAGAAAAATACTGGGCCACTCGTGTCCCTGACCTCCGGGCGGATCCTCAAGCCCGCACAGGTTAAAGCTTCTAGGAACCATCACCACTTTCATGTTCTGGTTGTAAGCCTTTGCCTTGAGGTAGGCTGGTTTTTGGAAGTAGTTGACGAAGTAGGCTGGAGTCCAAGCGGTTTCTTTTATCCAGGCCTCAAGGTTCTGGGACACCCGGACAGTTTCCTGGAAAACGGAGTCCCTGAGCCAGCCTTCATCGGGGTGCCATTTGTAGAATTTGAAGGTTAGAAGAGCTCGGCGGGTAGAGTCGGGGTTGTCATAGCGGTTGCCGACTATGACCTTAAAGGAGTCCGAACTGTATTTGGTGTAGAGTGTATCTGTGAACCAAGTTGTATCGCTTGGTGTGGGTGGACTCTGCACAAACACCCTGTAATAATCCCTCAGCACATGCCTCCTGAAAGCATCAGGCTCGTTCCATATCCTGAAGTAATGGATAGTATCATGGAGGTAATACATGAACGAGTCGCAGGACTCGGCCCAGTAGGTCCCCATTGGGTCAGGCGGTTCATCCGGGCCATAGGTGTCAAATGGTGGCCACATGGTATATTCCATGATAGCACCCAAGGCCCTGTGAGCAAGGGTGTCATATTTGTTCGGGTTCCCCAGATGCAATTCATCATAACCGAAGATGTTTCTGGTGAACAGAGAAACAGTGTCAGTTGTCCCCTCTCCCAGCCTGAAGGCTATGATCTCGTATCCCTTCTGATGTCCCAAGGCTATGCCCTGTTTTACCTGGTTGGATAGGGTCTGGTAGCTGGTTCCGTGGAAGCAGTTTATCCACCATATGTCCACTGAGGAGAACTCAAGGCCAAGGGTATCGTTATAAACCTCCCCAGGTTGATCGTGGCATGCGCCAAAGACTATGTCTCCAGCCGTTATCAGGGTTATAGTTATTGCTACTGGGATCATCTCAGTAACCTCTTGTAAAGACGATGTTTTTCTTAAAGCTTTCCTCGTTGGTTTTCATCAGAAGAACATAAACCCCGGCCCTCATGTTCGGCAATCCGATCGTGTGAAGCCCCGCTTCAAGGAGGCCAAGGTCCTGATAATAAGCTTTTGATCCCAGAACAGTGTAAAGGGAGAATGATACCTGAGCCTCTTTCTCAAGGGTAAAGTCAAGCCGGGGATAATCATAAACGGTTCTGACCCAGCTGATATACGGGTTTGTGGTGTCTGTTGTGTCTGAGGGAACCGTGTCCCCTGAGAACTGGAAGATGGCCAGGCGACCGGGAGACCATATTGAACCAAACCCCTCAATAATATTACCATTAGCCCACAAAGGCTTTCCAGCACCAGCGTTGAGCCCTCTATAATATCCAACTTCGTGAAAGCCCTCTGGTTCTATTTCTCGGTCGTAGATCTCAAGCAGAAAAGCAATATAAGAAAACTTTGAGTGCAGGTGAATCTGTCCTGGTGGGGTTCCTCCAATATGCGCCTCCCACACCAGCTCCGGATTCAGGGGATCAGTCACATCCCAGATGTAATCAGCCCATATCCCTCCGAGGACATAGAGGAAAGTATGGCCATAGGTGGGCAAGAAAAAGTTGAATGTATCTTTCCAGGCCGCTACGCAGGACATCTGGCCTCCGGGGAGCCAGATCTCGTTGATCTTGACGATGTTGGTAGGATCAGAGACATCAAACAGGTAAACCGGAGTGCTATCGTTGGGATCGCCGTATTCTTCAGGGATGGCATAGAGAATAGTGGTAAGGACTGATATTGAGCTCACATTGGCAAAGGTGAAGACTACATGCTGGCCCAGGAATGAAGGGTTTGTTGGATCGCTTATGGAGAAGGTGACAACTCGTGGTCCACGCGCACAATACATAAGGGTATCCGAAATAATCATTTGCTGGATATAACCACCCCAAGGGGTAACAACACCTTCAATCACGGGATTGGAAGGAGTGCTTATATCAGCTATTATCATGCTGTCTGCGCTACCGAGACTGAAATACAGAAAATGGCCCTTAACCGCTACAGAGTATACCCAATTTAGGCTATCCCCGGTCTTCAACTTAAATGGGTTTCTTGGATCCGAGATGTCATAGATTACCAGGCCGTTCCTCCCGCATGCCGCGTAAATGTAATCCCCATCCTCGGATGCCGCGAGGTCAAGGATGCTTATCGTCGTGTCCTCAACATAACTCAGGAGCTTTACATTGAGGGAATCGGGCTGGAAGGGCCGATAAGGCTTAGAAGTGTCGACCTTGAAAGGATAAGGCTCCGCCGGGCCCTGCACGGAGAAAGCCAATACCAAAATAGCCATCATATTAAACATCACAGCCCTCCTCTTGTGAATACGAGCTTTCTTGAGATGTCATCCCCGTTTGTTTCCATAATAAGAACATAAACCCCGACCCTCATGTTGGGCAATCCGATCGTGTGAAGCCCCGGTTCAAGGAGGCCAAGGTCTTTATCGTAAGCCTTCAGGCCCGCCACATTAAAGAGGGAGAACGAAACCTGGGATTTTTGCTTCAACGAGAACTTCAGGCCCGGCCCGTTATAAACAGTCTGAGCCCAATCCCAATCAAGATAAGAATTTCCGGTGTCCTCGGGGATCTTGTTATACTTGTAATGGAGGATGCAGGGGTCGTTACCTCCGGGATACAGCTGGTTCCCAGCGCAGTAG
>JBMFOM010000019.1:0-23891 GCA_049969615.1 Caldifarciminota bacterium | reverse complement strand
TCCTCTCCTTCATACCCAGAGAATAAGGCAAGTGGTCAATCAGGGGCCAGCTAGAGGCCAGCCGGGTGAAGGATCACTATACGGAGGCAATAGTTTTGGGACAGGCTCAAAGTGGGTTATAATTTCGGCATGAGCGTCGCCAAAAACATAGCCGATGAGGCAGGCATGCAGAGAACAATAGAACGGCTCGCATCAGAGATCGCCGAGAGGGAAGACCTCTCCGAGGCAGTGTTCGTTGGAATAAAGACCAGGGGGGTTCCCCTCGCGCAGAGAATAGCCGCGATGCTTGAGGAAAAAACCGGCAAGCCGATCAAAGTGGGACAGCTGGACATCACATTCTACAGAGATGACCTGACCAAGGTCTCGGAGATGCCAATGGTAAAAGGGAGCCACATCCCCTTCCAGATAGAGGACAAGACGGTCATACTTTGTGATGATGTCCTTTACACGGGAAGGACGGTGAGGGCCGCAATGGACGAGCTCCTGGATTTCGGCCGTTTCGCCGCGCTTCGCCTCTGTGTCCTTGTTGATAGGGGATGGCGCGAGCTCCCGATATGCCCGGATTATACCGGTTTTCAGGTCAAGACCCTTGGCCACGAGGTCGTGGAGGTTAAGTTCAGGGAGACCGATGGGCGGGACGAGATAATCCTGATGGAGGGCTAGCAATACCCTCCGCACGATTAGACCCCAATGCGCTCACAAAGCGAAAGGTGCGGTAAATTCAAGAATTGTGTCTGATTATCCAGTTTTTCAAAAAATAATTTTATAATTACGCAACTACCCCTTGACAATCCATGAGCTTTCGGTTATAATATTCGGACTAGCTCGGAGGTCAAGATGAAAGAAGAGAGAAAGAGGATACTGGAAATGCTGGCCGAGGGAAAGATAAACGCAGAGGAAGCCGCGAGGCTTCTGGATGCCCTTGGGGACACCGGCGAAGCCCCACGGCCAACCAGCAAGGGTAGGTATGTGCTCATCCATGTGGAGGATCCGAACGAGGAGAAGAAAATCAATATAAAGCTCCCGGTGGGGCTTCTGAGGGCCGCGGGCCGCTTCATCCCTGCTGGCACCAGGGCCACAATAAACGGCATGGACCTGAACCTGGAGGAGTTGCTCTCTACCATAGACGAAGAGTCCGAAGGAGAGATCCTCAGGGTTGAGGGCGAAGATGGCGAGACCGTCATAATAAGGGTTGAGCGAGGAGGTTGATAATGATAGGGATATGGACTGCGCTGGTTCTGATCGCGTCAGGTGTGCTGATATGGCTCGCTAACATGGGCATCCTGAACTGGAACTGGGGCCGAGACTGGCCCTGGATATTGATAGTCCTGGGAACCCTCGGCCTCATAGGCGAGATAGTCAGGAGAACCAGACGGGCAATCAGGAGAAGGCCCACCGTGAGGAGGGTGAACAGGGCCGAGATCCTGAAGGACCTTGAGGAAGGGAAGATAACAGCGGAGGAAGCCGAACGCAGGATGAGGGGGGAATGATATGAGAGAGGAAATCCTCATAATCCTCCGTATGGTTGAGCAGGGCAAGCTGAGCGCGGAGGAGGCCGAACGCCTTCTCTCCTTGCTGGAAACCCATCACTTCGCCAACAAGGCTGGGGTCGGCATCTCTTTCGGGAGGAGGGTCAGGGCTGAGTATGTGGAAAGGGAATTGCTAGGAAGGGAGGACCTCATGCTCGCCATATCCGCATCAAGGGCCGAGTTGAGGCTATGGCAGGAGGACAAGATCAAGGTGGAGGCATGGCTTGAGGATCTGGGTTCAGTTGAGGAAACCGCGAGAGGACTGGAAATAAACATGGCCAGGGCGAGGATTCATCTCCCATCAACAACGAGGCTTACGCTTGAGTTATCTGCCAGCAAGGCCGAAGGGGAGGTTCCGCCAGTGACAAACCTGACATGTTCCGCTGGCAAGGCCGAGCTCCGTGGCATGAGGGAGGGCGTGATCTCCTGTAGCGCGGGCAAGACCGAAATAACGCTCACCCCTGAGCCGGGGCCGTTGGAACTTGAGGTGAACGCGGGAAAGCTGGAGCTTCTGGTGCCCGGCGAAAGAAAAATGCGCGTAATCAGGGAAGAGGTGAACGCCGGCGGGGTTTTCGTTGATAGAGGCCTGGAAGACCCATCCGCGCCCCAGGCAACCATCCGGTGTTGCGCGGGCAAGGTGAGCATAAGGAAGAAATGAGCCTGAGTGCTTTATAATTTTCAGGCTTTGAAGGAGTCAAACATAAAGGACACGGAGAGAGGAACTGTCGCGCGCATAGCAGGTGAGATCAACGAATATATCCATCAGGGAGTGTGGCCAGATTTTGGGGCCGCAATAGTCCAAACCAACTCTGACACCTCATTTTTCTCAATTCGTTTATTGATAGGGGATCCCAGGGATCATGGGGCAAAATTTCGGCACTAGGTTACTTGTGCCGGGTCTATGATCACTGAAAGCCTTATTTCTCCGCCATATCCGATGGGATTGACCTTGATCTCACCCGCTCGTATTCCTCCAGGTATGCCCTCGCGAACTCAGGGCTATGGATTATCAGAATGTTCTCGTCGTTCCTGGTATTGGCGGATTTGGTAAAATTGAAACTACCGGTTATCACAACCGAGGAATCAATCACAATGACTTTGTGGTGCAGGGTTTTCTTCTTGGGGAAATAGACCGCGATTCCAGCTCCAGCTAACATTCGCCAGACAGAGTTCTCATCGCGTTCCTGATCCTTGTTAAGGATTCCTTCAACCGGCAAGCCTTCCCCGTGTTTCTCCACGAGTAATTCCGCAATGGATTTGTCCGTGAACGAGTAAACCATGAACCTTATCTCTTTCTTGGCCGTGCTTATCTCAGAGATTATGTGCCAGGAGACACCGTCCTCAGGCGCGAAGTAGTTTTCTATTTCCACCCCTTCAATAATAAAGCAACAATTCGTGTTCCTTGGGGAACCGGCTCCGAAATAGCCATCCCACATCTCCTGGAACTCGGCCTCATAGTTGGAAGCGAGGCTAGGCGCGAAAATAACGATAGCGTTGTCGTAATTGAGAGACGAACCGCGCTGTGTGAGGTTATAACTACCAGTCCAGATCACCGAATCGTCTATAATGGCGAACTTGTCGTGCATCAGGGGGTTCCTGTTGTCAGTTTTCAGTGGAATACCTGCATCGCGGAGCCGGGATACTCCCCAGGAGCCTGAATTATCCGTCTCAGTCACCACACTTATCTCAATCTCGTCTTTCCTGTCCAGTAGGGCATTTATGACCTCTGGGTGGTCCAGATCATAAAAGGCCATGTGGACCTCACGCTTAGCGCCCCTGATCAGCTCAGCGAGCCTGAACTCTGGCTGGCACTGGCTCGTGAAGTATATCTCCCAGAATGGCCCTTCGTGATGTTTTGGTGGAACCACCTGATGTAAGAATCTCGTGATTACTGGGGAAACAATGATTGCAAGCGCTCCAAGCAAAATAAAGAGCGCTATCAACGGGAGGATACCTCCCGGTTTTCTCCTGCGCTTCCTGACCACGGCATATTTTGGAGCTGGCGGATGGCTTGGAGCCACTTCCAGCATACTGGGGTTGCCGTAGCCCGCCGCTCAACCACTTATGTGCCGACAATTTAAGGCATCCATGGTGCAGGGCCACGGATTAGCCAGTGCAAAAGCCTAGGCTCGCGCGGTATAATTTCCCTATGGCCAGATACGCTCTCATCTCTGTCTGGGACAAGCGTGGCCTTGCGGACTTTGCCAGGGGCCTTTCGGAATTTGGGTTCAGATTTCTCTCAACCGGCGGAACCGCGAAGGCCTTGAGGGACGCCGGGCTTGAGGTAGCAGAGGTCTCCGAGATAGCTGGATTTCCAGAGGTATTCGGCGGCAGGGTAAAAACCCTTCAACCGCTGATATTCGGCGGCATCCTGTTCAGGCGCGGAATTGACGACACGGAGGCCGAGAAACACAACATCCCCGTGATTGATCTGGTATGCGTCAACCTCTATCCGTTTGAGGAAACCGCGGCGAAAAACCTGGATATCCCCGAGCTCGTTGAGATGATAGACATAGGTGGGCCGTCGCTCATCAGGGCCGCCGCGAAAAACCACGAGTCAGTCATGGTCGTGGTTGATCCGGATGATTATAAATGGGTTCTGGAGGGAATCAGGAAACATGGGGGGAGTCTCTGCGAAAATGGGAAGAGGAGGCTCGCACTCAAGGCCTTTGCCAGGACCGCGGAATACGACTCGTTCATTTATCGGGAGCTATGGGCAAGGTTCAGGCCGGACGAGACGCCGGAACACCTCTTCATCCACGAGCCACTGGTACAGGGCCTCAGGTACGGAGAGAACCCGCACCAGAAGGCCGCCTACTATGGAAGGCCGCCCTGGGAACAGCTCTGGGGGAAGGAGCTCTCATACAACAATGTCCTGGACGCGACCGCCGCGTGGGAGTGCCTCATTGAGTTCACTGAGCCGGCCACTATCATCGTCAAACACCTGATCCCGTGTGGCGTCGCGGTTAGAAACGAGATAGAAGAAGCCTTCGCCGCGGCCTACGAGGCGGATCCGGTCTCCGCCTTTGGGGGCATAATAGCACTGAACAGGCCGCTGACCCCTGTAGTCGCGGAAAAACTGAACTCGTTTTTCTCGGAGATAGTGATGGCTCCGGAGTTCGCGCCAGAGGCCTTGGAAATCCTCAAGAAGAAAAAGGACAGGCGCTTGCTCCTGGTAAAGGGCCAGGCAAAGCCATCCTGGCAAATGAGGAGCGTCCTGGGGGGCATTCTCATCCAAGGGCCGGATGATATCCTGAACGAGAAGTGGGAGCCGGTCTCCGGAGAAATTGACGTGGAAACCGAGAAAGATCTAGTCTTCGCCTGGAAGGTCGTCAAGCATGTTCGTTCAAATGCCATAGTCGTGGCAAAGGACATGACAACCCTGGGCGTGGGCGCTGGCCAGCCGAACAGGGTCGGTAGTGCCGAGATAGCCCTCAGACAGGCTGGAGAAGGGGCTAAGGGCGCTGTTCTCGCGTCGGATGCCTTTTTCCCCTTCCCGGATTCGGTTGAACTGGCCGCAAAACACGGCATAAAGGCAATTGTTCAGCCCGGAGGCTCTGTTAGGGACGAGGAGGTCATCACCTCGGCAAGGGCGCACGGCATAGCAATGGTTTTGACTGGGACGAGGCATTTCAAGCACTGAGCGCGAGTATATCCCGAAGCTCGCCATCCGAAAGCTCCGTGAAGTATTTCTCGCCATGGGCCAATATATCATCGGCCAGCTTCTTCTTGCTCAGGAGCAAGTCATTTATCTTTTCCTCAAGTGTTCCCCTGGTCATTAACCTGTGAACCATAACTTTTTTGGTTTGACCTATCCTGTGAGTCCTATCAGTTGCTTGGCTTTCTACGGCCGGATTCCACCAGAGATCAAAATGGATCACATGGCTTGCTCGCTCAAGGTTGAGACCGACCCCTCCTGTTTTTAGGGTGAATATGGCCACGGGGACCTCTCCGGATTGGAACATGGACACCCTCTCCTGCCTCTGAGAGACCGGAATACCGCCGTGTAGGAGAAGCGGTTCTGTTCCGAGGTTGTTTGTGATCATCTCAGCGAGGATGCACGCCATTTCCCTGAACTGGGTAAAGACCAAAATGCTCTCCCTTTCGGAAATCACCTCCTCAATTATGGGGAGAAGGGCCTTTGTCTTGCCGGATCGAGAAGGATCTGGTTCGGCCAAATGATCGAAGTGGCTGGGATGATTGCATATCTGCTTCAGCTTGAGAATGAGATTTAGAATAGTGCCCTTCCGCCTGATTCCCTCGGTGCCCTCTATTGCCGAAAGCTCGCGTTCAACCAAAGCCTGATAAAGGCTGGCCTGCTCAGGGGTTAGAGGACAAAAATAATCTTTCTCTATCTTTGCCGGCAGATCCGGGGCGACTCCGGGGTCGGTCTTGAGCCTTCTGAGGACAAGCGGGGCTATGGCCTTGCGCAGGAGTTCCTTTCTGGAAGAATCCCCGTATTTCTGAATGGGCCTTGCCAGCTTTTCGTAGAAAGAGTTCCATGACCCAAGGTATCCGGGAACCAGGAAATCCATTATGCTCCAGAGGTCCTGGAGACTGTTTTCTATTGGGGTGCCTGTCATTGCTATCCTGAAATCAGATCTGATGGATTTGAGCATTTTCGTCTGCTGGGCCTGTGGGTTCTTTATGTTCTGAGCCTCATCCACTATCACGATGCTCCATCTTTTCTTTCTTATATTCTCGTCTTCCCTAACCATCCCGTATGTGGTTATGACAAGCGAAGAATCCCGCCTGATCCTCCGGTCTTGCCCGTGATATATCTGACAGGACAGCGATGGAGCGAACCTATTTATCTCCCTTTCCCAGTTGTGTAGGAGGGAGGCCGGACAAACCACGAGGGCGGGTTTTTTTAGACCGCCGTTCTCCAAAAGATAAAGCAGGGATGAGATGACCTGAACTGTCTTTCCGAGGCCCATATCATCGGCGATACAAGGACACGCACCCTGCATTAGGTTGTGGACGAGCCACCTGAATCCCTTGACCTGATAAGGCCTGAGCTTTGCTCTCAATCCCTTTGGCAAGGGATAATCCGATGGTTTCTTCAGTTTCTCAAGGAACCGAAGGATCGCCCTGTCTTTCTCAATGCCCTCTTCAGCCACAAGCGCGGCCATGTTCGGAAGCCCTCCCTTTAACCTGTCAGCCCTCCTCAAGAACCGGCCGAGTTCATCCGGCTCAACCAGAACCCAGTCCTCGCCCATCCTGATCAAACCGAGCTTATCCACGACAAGCCTCTCAAACTCTTCCAGACTTATCTCATTTTTGCCCACGGAAACGGTCCAGTTGAACTCAACCACATCCTGAAGCCCCAGGAAACCGGTTATCCTGCCTTTGGCCTTTACCCTGCGTTTGATCTTTATCTGGCCCAGCCTGACAAAGCTCTTGGGGAGAAGAATCTTGCCCCCAGCAAGCTCAATAAAAGGGGCCGTCCTGGTCATCAGATCGAGGGTCTGATCCTGGCGTATCCGGATCTTTCCTCTGTCAACCAGTTCCCTGACCCCCGGGAAAAAGCCCGATATGTAATGGAGGGCACGGAGCACATCCTCAGAGAGGGCATTCCGGAGGGGCAAAACGCCGCTTGCGGTCCTAACCTTGAGGCTCATCACCCACATGCCGCTGGTTTCGGGTTCAAGGGAAAATAGCAGTCTCGGCGCGCCAGGCTTCAGGAGGGCAAAGGCCCCAAGCCAGCTCTCCAGAGCGGCCGCGAAGCCCTCATCCTCAATCCTGCGCAGGGCCAATGATTCTCTGGAGGCCAGGAATCTCAACACGAAAGGAGCAGTCTTAGCTACGGTCTTAGCTATGTGTTCGCTTATGACCCTCGTTAGGAAAAGCCTTATCCCTTCATCCGGCGCATAATATAGCTCCGGAGAACCGGGACCGGTTTTTGCCGGAAACATTCCCGGCGGGCACGTTTCTGATAACTGCCTGAATATCCTCTCAGTCCTATCAAGGATCAGGGGAACCCACTCAATGATCAGGGAACCGTCGCGTTTCGCCGCCATGGGCATTATGTGTCCGGAATCAATAAGGGACACCGCAAAACGACTGATGATAGAAGCAAACTTCGCTGAATCCGTGAGCGAGGGAGCGTCCGGAAGGGCCTGAAGCATAACCCATGTCCGATAAATGGTTTTGGGGAATCCCCTGGCATGCTTCATCCTCCTCCTGTGAAACAAGGGGAAAATGTCGCCGTCTTCAATAACGAAATTCACTTCAATGCCCTGCCAATCACGAGGAGGAACGTTTTCTTCTGGCAGGTTTTCTCTCGCGCTCAGGGTTATCCTCTTGAATCTATCGCCTATACCTTGGGGGAGCGTTTCGGGAACCCTCGTGAGAACTGCCAGCAGTTTCTCGCCCGTCTCCTCGTTGAGGGAGAGATCAATCCCGGATATGTCGCCTCGCAGTTTCTGGGGGTCCGCGATGGAATCCGCAGGAATATATTGATGGGATACTGGCTTTCTCTGGGTCCCTACGATTTGTTTGAAGCCCTCTGGTTCTATTCCCCTGAGCCTGAAAAGGATGAATGGGTCCTTGTCTATTTCATTAGCGAGAACATAGAGAACAGCGGCTATATGTTTGCAGGGATTGGCCCAATCCGGGCAGGAACAATATGTCTCAAACTCATCCTCTCTGGAAGGTAATATTAGGGGGCCAAGGCCATCAGGGAGCTTTCCCGAAAGCAGTTCAGCTAGCATAAACGGGTTTTCCCTGACCCTGCGAGCGAGATTATTGGTTTCCTTTTTGGAGAGGCTTCTCAGCGAGATCCTCACCTTGTACGGGGTCCTCATCGTCCCCTGAACAGATGCGACCACGAGGCCATCCTCTAGGATCCTAACGGAGAGGACATTTCCTCCTCTGGCATAGCTCCGTCCCCTCGGTAACCGGTTAGCGTAGTGCCTCCCCAGATTCTCAAGCGCGTTTATCCAGGCTTGGCCCCACCATGTTCTTCCGAATCTATCGCGCATACGCATATATTATGAGGTATATCAGACCCCCGCTCCCCAACCCCTCCTGTAGATGAACTCACCGTTCTCAAAGCTGTATATGCCAAAACCAAAACCCTCGCAATAGTCCCCACGGGTCATGACCTCAAGGACTCCATCGCCCTCAAGGTCAACCTTGACTACCTGGGATATGAACATGTCCCTGGTGTCCTCATCATTGAGACCCTGGCCCCTGAGAAAATCCCTCGTTATCTTTCGGTATGTCTCGTTATCCGGGGGAAGCAGATTTGTTCCGGGGTCAAAAACACCTATTATCTGATCCGAGGAAGAATTCTCATCATCCTTGATGTCCACTCTACATAAATTGTTCCAGCATCCGGCGGGTCCTCTGACGGCTGGAGAAACCTTTCCGCGATAAAGGAGAATAAGCGTCGCAGATAAAAGGTTCCTCATGCTTGTTTCCTGAATACCCAGCCCTTTTTCGTTTCCTCGGCAAAAAGACCGGTGGCCCCGGAGAGCAGTTCAGCATCCCCGGCGGCCAGGCCCTTGACGAAATACTGATCCTTCTTCTCTTTGAGCCTGAGGCCCATGAGCTCCTTAACCAGGTATCTCAGTCTCTCGGCCGGGAGGGCATCGGACAGCCCAGCTTTTATCAAAAATTCGTGCAGGGCCTCTGGATGATCCCTAAAATAGTCAAGGGCCGCAGAGACAACAGAAATGGTCTTCTCGGAAACAGCGATATCCTTCTCCGGCTTTCCGAACAGAGCAACGAGGGCTATTATCAGGCCAAAACCAGCGGCCACAGCGCCGGATATAACAAAACCCATGGACGAGGACTTCATCAGGGGTATGGTGAAGTATAGGGTATCAACTATCCAGTGAGTCATTATGGCTGTGAAGAGGCCGTAGCGCCAGAAAACAAAAGCGAAGAGCAGACCGCCTATGGTGAGTTCTATCCCCCTGAAGTAAACCGGGAATATCTCGTAGCCGGAGTGCAAGAAGGCCCAGATGACGGTTGGTATAAGGAACGCAAGGAATGTGTTCCGGACAGCCTTCTTGAAGAGGGCAAAGCCAAAGAAACGGAACAGGACCTCCTCGTTCAGGCCCGCGGAAAGGGAGGTGCCAAGAGCGAAGAGGGCTGGGATGGAAGAAGCAAAAACCATGGTATATTCGCTCTCAGCCGGCGCCCAGACCCCCATGAACTTCACCCCGAAGAAATAGATTATCACCTGCAGGCCCATGAAAAAGAAAGCCAGGGGATAGGATAGGAGTGCCCAGCCAGCCATGCGCCTGGAGAGCCTTCCTCTGGAAAGGGGAACGAGGCCCCACAGGGTTTCCTTTTTGTTTATGGCGTCACCAGCCCAACCAGCCGCTACTCCAACGAAGAATCCCAGGACCAGGACCGATAGAGCCATACCCATGAAAATCTGGACCAGATAACTTGAGAGCTGAGTAGCGGTATCATATCTGGCAAGGTAAGTTGGGATCAGGGTGGCGTTGGAAATGAGTATTGACAGGCCCAGAGCAACGCCAACCAGGGTGGCGAGCTTGATGTCGTTCCCGCGCTTGCGCAGGCTCACGAAGAACATGATCACCCCGGCGAAAACCATGAGCACCGCCAGAAGGGTTGCTATTGTTCCAAGAAGACTGCCAAAGGAGCGCTGAGATTGATAGCTCCGGGTGAACTCCTCCGGAACCTTTAGGTATTTTATCACGGACGCGACCTCTGAGCCCGCGAGGACCACATCTACCCTGAGGTCAGACTCCCCCCAAACAGCCGACGGCTTTTTGAAGGTAAAATAATAATCACGCCTGGCCTTCCTGTCTTCCGAGGAAGACTTGACCATCTCCCACTCGGCCGGATCCATTCCAAAATTATCCCTGAGGTAATTCGTGGCGAGCTCAAGTGCCTCAGCCTCGGTAAGGTAATCTCCGGGCGCATCCTCCGAGATTATATGCTGAAAAGCGGAGAGCCTGCCGTCTGGTTCAATCCTCGCGATGAACTCCTCTTTTGTCAGGGGCTTAAAGAACCTGACCCTCCAGAACCAGATCGGAACGGTTCCCTTCCCAAGAGCGTTCGCGGAATCAACGCCGATGGTCTTTTGTAGATAGACCGAGGCCTCGTTGTCAGCGGAGAACACCGTTGCCTCTTGGTAGCCGGACAGGTTCACGCCTCTGGCTGTCCAGAAGTCCCTGGCCTTAGCTATTACATCAGCCTTTGAGAGCTTCAGGTCAACGGCCGCTGATGGCAAAACCTTCTCGTAGAAACCAAAGAAAAGCCCAGCGCCGACCGCACCAACCACAACAATGATCAAATATTCAATCCATTTCTTCATGGCGAAATATTAATCCATGCCTGCATACCGATTCAAGGACGTGGAAGTTGAGCCGAGCAATGCGGGGGCCGGCGCATCCACCACAGATCTGTCCGGTCTCCCCAAATACAAAAATTTGATCCTGCACAGGAAGAGGGTTATAAGACTATTTAGGGAGAAGGTCAGACTACCCCTTCTCGTCCTGCAACTGTTCTATCCTGTCAACAAGGTGCTCTATGTTCCTTCTGTCCTCCACGAGCTCCACGAAACGATCGTAAGCGGTGCCATCAAAAAACACGCTGAAGATGGGCCTAGCGAAGACCAGTATGGACGAGCCAATAAAACTAATGGGCTTGAGGCTTTCCAGAAAAGCTATGGAAATCATACCCATGCCCATGTCCACGACACGTTTGGCTATTCTCTCGGTCAGCTCGTCCTCTACCTCTGCCATTCCTCCTCCTGACCCCTTCCCGTAACCTCCTCCTTTATCTCTATCCTAGTGAGGCCAGGATCAGATGTGAGGCCTTTGCCCCAAACCTCCTTGTCCCTGGTTCTGATATAGACCCTGTCCTCAGTGAATATCTCTTCCCTCTCCTTGTCGTAAAACAGGCTGGTTGTCAGGAGGTAGGAACCATCCTGGCCATTGACCTCCACCCTGCCGAACGCGGCCATGTTCTCGGATGACTGATAATATCTGCCGGAATCGGATGTCAGGACGCTCTGAGGCTTGCCATATCTGTCGTAGAAGGTCAATCTTACCCCCTTGACCCTGACGGTGTCGCCGGCCTGCTCCATGCTGTCCGCGGAGAGTTCCCATAGCCTGCGGCCCTTGTCGGTCTGCCACATCCGGACCCCTTCCGCGGACTCGTTTCCGGGAAATGCTTCCACACCACCCAACTTCTCCCCAGAACAGGCCAGAAAGGTCAAAAACAAGATAACTGGAAGGCCCGCCCGCGATCTCATTTCTGGAAATCAAGGAGCTCAAGGACCATGTGTTCCTCCACCCACGACGAGTCAGCGAACCTGAATGTGTCTGGGCCGAGCCTCGCCTTGACTATTCCGATATCGGGTCCCAGATAAAAGACCCTATGGAACCTGAACTCTGCCTCATCAGAGCAGAGGTGCTCATCCACTCTGACCAGATAAACATTCTCCAGGTTGTCCTGGTATGGCACGGAAATGGTGAGCAACGAATCAACTGAGCCTGATATGGCGTGGTAATAGGCAAAGGTATCCCCCTGGTATATTACCCTTCCTCGTGAGGTATCATTCCAGTTATTACCCAGCACGGGCGGGTATCTCATGAAAAGGGTGAACCTGTACTCCAGGGGAACGACTTGTCCGGCCGGATACGCTGAGAAATCAGTCATTATGTCCACCCTATCACCGGTCAGGCTGAAATATTCCCTCCGGCCCTCCCAGTCCAGACAGACATCAGCGCTCTCGGAGCCGAAGGCCGTGTCGGCCGCGCTTATTCGTGTAATATAAAAGGTGTCGTGGGGAAATGTTCCCTCAACCACCCGGTAGGCCCACCTGGTTCCCTCGTTCTCCCACATGAGGTAATCCGCTTGCTCCCGGTCAACCATGTCACAGGAAAGCGCGAGAATCCCCAGGGCCAGCAAGAGGATCGTCGCCTGGTTTCTATGGGCGGCGAGCAACGAAAAGGCCCTCATGTTCTCGCGGCCTCCTTCTTTCTCGCTGATGGTATCCCGCAAAGGATATCAAGTATCCTGATGAGGGTCTCGCGCAGTTTTGGCCTGGGAACCACCAGGTCAATCTGTCCGTGCTCCAGCTGGAACTCTGAGGTCTCAAAACCCTCCGGCAAGTCAACGCCTATGGTCTGTTGAATGACCCGGGGGCCAGTGAAGCCGAGCAGGGCACCAGGCTCAGCTATGAGTATGTCCCCGAGTGAAGCGAATGAGGCCATGACCCCCGCCATCGTTGGATCAGAAAGGACATTTATGTATGGGACTTTAGCCAAATCAAGGTCAATACAGCACACCGTCGTTTTGACCATTTGCATGAGCGATATTATGCCCTCGTGCATGCGCGCGCCACCGCCGGAAGCGGTCACCGCTATGAGGGGATGTCTGAGTTCAACGGCCTTCCGGGCCGCGCGGAGAAACTTCTCGCCGACGACTGAACCCATTGACCCGCCAAGGAAATTGAAATCCGTCACGAAAAGGACGACCCTGTGGCCGCCCATTTCGCCCAGGCCCGCTATCGCGGCCTCGGTTTCTCCGGACTTCCTCTGGTCCCGTTTCACCTTGTCCTTGTATTCGGGAAAATCAAGAGGATCAGTGGGAACCAGGTTCGGTGCTATCTCCGAGTTAAACCTGCCGCCATCAAGGAGGTATTCAACGAATTTTCTGGCGGGAATGCGCATGTGCGCGCCGCACTTCAGGCAGACCCACCAGTTTCTGTCCAGCTGGGCTTTGTAGTGAACCTCCCCGCAAGAGCACTTTACCCACGCGTCCTCCGGCACCTCAGTCTTTTTCGCCTCTAAGGGCTTTTTCTTCTTTCTCCAGAAAAGCATGCGATAATTATAACGGTTACCAGTTACCGGTTGCCAGTTAAAAACAACCAAGGCGGCACGGAATCCACTTGGCGGTGTAGCTTCTGGTTTCCTTATAATATCAACATGATCCTTGCCCTTCTGACCTACAACTTCTGGGCGGATAAGATGATCATCACCGAGACGCCATCGGGCAGGGCAATAGAACTCATCGGCCGTGTCAGGGTCCAGGCAACTAAGGCCAACATAACAGCAAAGATGGGCATCTACTACGAGGCTTCAAGGCTCTCCATCCTCTACGGGGACGCGCTGGTTAAGGGCCCGGACTACACCATATCCTCGGACACCCTGCGCTATATTCCCCGCCCTGAGTATCTTTACCTTTCTGGCAGGGCGTTCCTTGACGACAGATACAGGACAATTGCATCAAAGACGATTGAGGTCATAGGGGATTCATCCGTTGCTAGGGGCGCTGTTGAGATATATGTGAAGGACAAGGATGTCAGGGTATACGGGGACACGGGCTACTATGACCTCAAGGAGAAAAAGGGCCACCTGATAGGCAATCCCAGGGCAGTGATCATACGCCAGGATACTATGGTCATAAGGGGAAACGTCTTCTACGTGATAAAGGATACCATCTGGGCAACTGGGAATGTGACGGTAAAGAGCAGGGGAACCATGGCTTGGGGGGATACGCTCTCTGCTTTTGAACAGGACACGACCGGCGCGGGGACGGATTCAACCAGGCCAAAGACCGAGATAGCAACGCTGACGGGCACATGCCGTGTCCAGTGGGAGACAGGCTGGGCGACCTCGGACACGGTAATGATGACCTCCTTGGATGGCAAGGTCCGGCAAATGGACTTCATATCCAACGCTGTTGTTCACAGGGAGGAAAAGGGAACGATGATCCAGGTATCCGGCGCGAGGGTCATCGCTATTTTTGACGATGCTGGCGAGGTATCTGATGTCTATGCGGAAAACCTGACCTCGGGATTCTACAGGGAAAGGAAGGGAGAATAAAATGGAAAGGCTGAGAGCTGAAGGACTGGTTAAGCTCTATGGAAAGCGCAGGGTGGTTGATGGCGTGGACATTGATGTGAGCAAGGGCGAGATAGTCGGACTCCTCGGCCCGAACGGCGCGGGAAAGACCACGACCTTCTACATGATCATGGGCGTGATAAAACCCAACTCCGGCAAGGTATTCATTGAGGGGGACACCGGCTCATCCGTGGAGATAACCAGGATGCCCATGTTCAAGCGCGCCCGGCTCGGCATAAGCTACCTGCCGCAGGAGGCATCGGTGTTCAGGAGGCTAACCGTGTGGCAAAATGTATATGCGGTTCTGGAAATAAGGGGTTTCAAACGCTCGGAGGCAAAAGCCAGAGCCGAGGAAGTCCTTGAGATAATGGGAGTCTCACACCTGGCAAAACAGACAGGGGCACAACTTTCGGGCGGAGAACGCAGGAGGGTTGAAATAGCCAGGGCACTCGCCATAAAGCCAAAATTTCTCCTTCTTGACGAACCCTTTGTTGGCATAGACCCCAAGACCAGGGAGGAGGTCCAGGACATAGTGAAGGGACTGAAAGCCCTTGACATAGGCATAGTCATAACGGATCACAATGTCCGGGAAACCCTTGAGGTCACTGACAGGTCATACATAATCTACGAGGGAAAGATCCTCCTTGCGGGCACATCCGATATCCTTGTCAACGATCCAGAGGCCAGAAAGGTTTATCTCGGCGAAAGGTTCAGGATGTAGGCTCACTGCCACCGGCCGTGGATTTCTTTTGTAGCGGGATTTTTCAGGGGTTTCTCTTTTTCAAAATTAGGTGGCCCTCTTCAACGTTCACGATAACCGTATCTCCTTCCTTCAGCTCATCTTTGAGGATCATTTCCGAAAGCCTGTTCTCTATCTCCCTCTGAATGAGCCTCCGAAGGGGCCTCGCTCCCTGAGACGGCTCATAGCCACGGTCAGCGAGCCAATCCCGCGCCTCAGCCGAAAGCTCAACGGAAAACCCTTGCTCCAGGAGACGCTTGTTCAGCCTGGCGATCATGAGGTCAACTATGGCTTTTATCTGATCCCTGGTCAGCGGCCTGAAAACCACTATATCGTCTATCCTGTTGAGGAACTCGGGCCTAAAGGAGTGCTTGACCTCCTCAATAACCCTTGCCTCTGCCTCGGAAAAGGCATCCTCTGAATCCCTCTTGAGAGCCTCCTGGAGATAGAAGGAACCTATGTTTGAGGTCATTATTATGACCGCGTTTCTGAGGGAAACCGTCCGGCCATGGGCATCCGTGAGCCTACCGTCATCAAGGACCTGGAGGAACAGATCGAAGACCCTGGGGTGCGCCTTTTCAACCTCGTCCAGAAGTAGGACCGTATATGGCCTGCGCCTGACGGCTTCGGTGAGCTTTCCGCCCTCCTCGTAACCCACATAGCCGGGTGGAGAACCGATGAGCTTGGCGACCGAATGTTCCTCCTTGAACTCACTCATGTCAAGGCGAATCATGGAATCCTCGTCTCCAAAGAGAAACTCAGCCAGAGCCCTGGCGAGCTCGGTCTTGCCAACGCCAGTAGGGCCGAGAAAGAGGAAACTCCCCATGGGCCTCTTGGGGTCTGAGACGCCGGCCCGCGAGCGCCTTATGGCCTCGGCAACCCTCCTTACGGCCTCGTCCTGGGCCACTACCCTGGAGTGGAGGGCTTTCTCTATCTCAAGCAGGCGCTGTTTCTCCTCCTCAACAAGCCTAGACACGGGGATACCGGTCCACGCGGAAACGACCTGAGCCACATCTTCCGCGCTCACAACGAGGCCATCGGCCCTGTCGGAACCGCGCTTTTCCAGCTCTGCTATGCGCCTCCTCAGGTCTGCCTCTTTCTCCGCGTCCTCTGCCTCTTCGGCCTCAGCGAGACGAGCTTTAAGTTCAGCGAGCTCGCCACCCTCGACCGTCAGCGCACCGGCCCTTATCCTTACACGGGAACCGGCCTGATCAAGCGCGTCTATGGCTTTGTCAGGCTGGTGCCTCGCCTGAACATAGCGATCAGTAAGGCGAACTGCGGCTTCCAGGGCATCGTCGGCGAACCTGACACCATGGTGTTTCTCATATCTGGGACGCAATCCTCGGAGTATCTGCAATGTGGTCTCCGGTGAGGGTTCGGAAACCCAAACCATCTGAAAACGGCGCTCAAGAGCGCTGTCCTTTTCTATATACTGACGGTATTCGTCCGGTGTGGTCGCACCTATTACCTGAAAGTCTCCCCTCGCGAGCGCGGGCTTCAGGAGGTTCGCCGCGTCCATTGAACCCTCGGCCCTTCCGGCCCCAACCAGGTTGTGTATCTCATCTATGAAGAGAATTACATTCCCGTCGGCTTTTGCCTCGTCAAGGACGCCCTTTATCCTCTCCTCAAAATCACCCCGGTAGCGGGTTCCTGCAACCAGCGCACCCATGTCCAGAGAGAGAATTCTCTTGCCAAGAAGGGCGGGAGGAACCGAGCCTCCGGCTATCTTTTGCGCCAGCCCCTCTGCTATTGCAGTCTTGCCAACGCCAGCCTCGCCAACCAGGACGGGGTTGTTCTTCTGGCGCCTGGTGAGAACTTCCATAACCTGGGTTATCTCTGATTCTCGGCCTATAACGGGATCAAGCTTACCCTCCCTTGCCAGGGCTGTTAGGTCCCTGGTAAAACGCTCAAGATTTGAACGTTCCTCTTCGGCCATCTCAGCCTTTGCCCTCTCCGGACTCTTGGATTCCCCGGTCGCCTGAGCTATCTGAGAGAGGATATTGCCTCCGGCTGTGTCCGTGAATGCCATGAGCGCGGCCGCGAGGTCATTGACCTTGATGGTATCAGAAGCCTGATCTGCTGCGGCCTCCATCACCCTGGTCGTCATCCGAGACAATTTTATCTCGTCCGGTTCCTTCCCTATGAGCTCCTTTCTTATCCTGGTGATTATTCGCCTGGGATCAATCCCATGACCAGCCAGCTCCGAAAGGGAATCCAAGAGCTTCTCGTGTGCGTCGGCTAGCTCCGCTAGAACAATATCCGAATCCTCCGCGTGGACGCCGGTCGTGGCGCCAGCCTCCCTTATCCTGTTGACGAGTGACCTGGGGACCCTGACTACCTCCTCCCTGAGACTCCATCCCCTCTCGGCCGATTCGCCGAAGAAGTCCTCAAACAGGGAGAATATATCGCCCGAAACCCTCCTCCTGGAAGGTGCCCACCTCTGCAGTCTCATTGAGGTGTAATCGTCCGATGGTCGGCCCATTAGCCTTGCTTCCAGCTCCCGCTCGGTGACATCAAGAAGAACGGATATTGATCTCTCCGCGAAGGAGCGTGGAAAACGGGACCTAATGCTGTCCATAATGCCACGTATGGCGTTCTGGTATGAACGAGCAAGGCTATCAAGTCTGGATCTGAGGCTCTCTATAACTCCTCTGACTTGTTCCTTCGCGGCCGTGGGGGGAATTCCCCTTTTCTCAATCCATTTGAGGAACGGGTTGTTCTCTCCATAGGAAAAAAGGGCAGAGAGCAAGTGATCCGTGTCTGCATAGCCCTCACCCGTTTCTCTGGCCGCGGCCTTGGCCAGTTCAATGATGGCCTGGACCTTTTGTGATAAGGTTTTTCCTTTTATGCTTCTATACATGATCTTTCTCCTTTCCCCTGTTAGGTATTGTCTATTGGAAAGGTATAATATATAAGCCTTTTCGCGTGGACTGTCAAGGGGCAGGTTCCCTGAGCTTTCATATATTCCCACCTACCAGGTGTAAGGTCTGATTTAGGATAGCCTGTAAGTTCTTGGGGCACAAGAGCTTAGCGTATTCTCCTCGCAATCGGTCAAGGCAGAGCAAGGCCTCGGTGAAGATGCTATGAAACCCATGAAAAATCCCGCCACGAGAGAATTTCCTCAGTGTTTCTTTATTGTCATGATGGGGTTCCCGGATAGGAGCCAAGGCCAAACCGTAATTTTTCATGGGTTTCTCAAATACATGATCCCGCACAGGAGGTGGGTTATAATTTCGCGGTGGCCAGATACGCGCTCCTTGGTTCACCTGTCTCTCACAGCCTCTCTCCAACCCTGATGGCGAGACTCGGCCTTGATTATCACGCCAGGGAGATGGGGGCATCTGGCCTGAGATCTTTCATGAACACCCAGGCAAACCATTATTCTGGTCTCAACATAACCACCCCCCTTAAGGAGGCCATAATCCCCTTCATGGACGGCGTCTCCTCTGATGCGAGAGAGATAAACGGCGTCAACTGCGCGGTTAGGCGAGCGGATTCCTGGGAAGGCCACAATACTGACTGGGCAGGTATCCTATTCGCCATGGATCACATAGGACTGAGGCCGGATAGGGCGCTAATTGTGGGCACGGGGCCGGGCGCCAGGGCCGCGGCCTTTGCTCTCCAATCAAAGGGAGTAAGGTTTCTATTCCTGAGCAGGCGGGCTGGGCCCGGAAGGATCACCCGTGAGAATCTCGCGCCCGGAATTCTTGAGGATCACCAACTCATAATAAACGCGGCGCCACCTGGAACCAGCTTGTTGCCGCCAGAATTTCTCATGCAACATAATTTTGTCCTGGACATGAACTACGGGGAAAGGGCAGGTGCGCTGAGGGTTTCGTTAGCCGGAAGCCCCGCGGCCTATTCTGATGGACTCCTCATCCTCATCGGCCAGGCCGCGGCCTCGCTGGTTCTTTGGCTGGGCGGAGAATTCGGAGAGTGGGCCGATAGGCTCATCTCGGCCGCGAGGGACATTGGAATCCTATGACACGCAGGATATTTCTGGTCGGCATGATGGGAGCAGGAAAATCCACTGTGGGCAGGCGCGTCGCGGAGGCGCTCGGGTGGGATTTTCTGGACACGGACGCGATGCTGACAGAGGCGATTGGAATGAGCATACCGGAAATATTATCCCGGAAGGGAGAGGCCTTCTTCAGGGAGGCGGAAAAGGAGGCTGTTGCAAGGGCCGGTGAAAAGGAGAATGTGGTAGTTGCGACTGGTGGCGGTGCTGTTCTGGCAAGCGAGAACTGGAGGGTCATGGAAAACGATGGTTCCATTTCGGTCTATCTTGAGGCCTCTGTCTCCACCCTGAGCAGGCATGTCACCGGCTCCGGCGAAAGACCGTTGCTTTCTGGTGGCCCGGGCAATCTGGCTGACATTTTGCGCGCTAGGAAGGCATTTTATCAGAGGGCAAGCCATAGCATCAGGGTTGACGGCAAAACCCCCTCCCAGGTTGCCGCGGAGGTAATCTGGCTTTTGGAACCGGACTTCGTGAAGGCCGAGGAGGGCTTTCTGGTTGGAATGGGGGCATCACGGAGACTCGCTGATATCATGCGCGAGGGCGGATACAAAAGGTTTTTCCTGGTGACCGACAAGCGGGTGTGGGCCAATTATGGCAAGGGGATTGCCGATGATCTGAGGCCCCTCGGTCTCCTGTCGGTTCACATACTCCCTGGTGGCGAGGCATCAAAAACCCTCACTGAGGCGCAGAGGGCATGGAGGGGCATGAAGACCCTGGCCGCGGACAGGTATACTCCGGTGATGGCCCTTGGCGGGGGTTCGGTTGGCGATCTTGCGGGTTTCGTCGCCTCAACATACATGAGGGGCACCCCATTCATCCAGGTTCCCACAACACTCCTGGCCATGGTTGATTCCTCGCTCGGGGGCAAAAATGCTCTGAATCTCGGCAGGGTTAAGAACCTTATCGGCACATTTCACTTTCCGGAACGCGTGATCGCCGACACGGTCTTCGCAATCAGTCTCGGCAGGGAAGAATTTGCTGATGGCATGGCAGAGGCCATAAAGACCGGACTGGTCGCCTCTCGCGAGCTCTGGGATACCATCCGGGCGGAAAAAGGTGGCATAGCGCGCCGCGAGCTCGCCTCGCTCGGCAAGGTAGTTAGGCTAGCTGGGATAACAAAGCTCGCAATTGTCAGGGAGGATCCTCTTGACAGGGGCCGGAGACACATCCTAAATTACGGCCACACCATAGGACACGCGCTTGAGCTGAGCCTGGGCCTTTCGCACGGCCATGCGGTTTCCATCGGCATGGTAAAGGAAGCGCAGATCGGGGTCGGAATGGGGATAACCCCGGAATCTCTGCTGGACGAACTGCGGGATACCCTTTCTATACACGGGCTCCCGGTTGAACTGCCTGAAGGTTTTGACCCCAGAGCGGCCCGCGCGCTCATAGCGCACGACAAGAAGGCCAAATCCGGCAGGCTCCTCATGCCGGTCGTCAAGGAACCAGGCCTGGCCGAGCTGCTTGAGGTGGAACCGGACAAAATCCTCCTCCCATAATCTCAATACGCACGGGGGGCCTTAAACCATTCCCTTAACAAGCCCGACATTCTCCCAATAAATCTCGTTTATCAGAGGCCAAAGGGATGACTCGGAGCTTATTACGAGGCCCATCGGTGTTTGAAAACCAACACGCTATGGCCTTAAAATTTCTCTGACACGGAGAGAAAGAGCCATGAGGTTTTACATCATCTTGACATTACTGATTTTGGCGCTGTCTTGCACACCAGGCCCGAAGGAACCCACAAGGATCAAACTGCCCCCTGATGTGGCGAGGGATTCGGCCAAGGTCTGGTATTCAATAGGCAAGGACTACCTGATAAACAAAGAGAACCCCGACAAAGCAAT
This sequence comes from Caldifarciminota bacterium, assembly GCA_049969615.1. Classification (GTDB taxonomy): domain Bacteria; phylum Hydrothermota; class Hydrothermia; order JBDRYB01; family JBDRYB01; genus JBDRYB01. The sequence continues at coordinate 2,922 of JBMFOM010000019.1, read as the reverse complement.
AGAAAACTTCCAGCGAGCCCTCGGCTACGACTCCTCTTTCACTGACATATATGTTGATCTGGGCTGGGCCTATATTCAGAAGGGGATAGCGGACTCAGCGGAAATGGCATACGAGGCCATATCCAAGATTGATCCGAAGGATACCCGCGGCTGGCAGGGACTCGGCTTCATGTATGGCATAGTCAAGAAGGACATAGAAAAGGCCAGTATATATTATCATAAGGCCATTGAGCTTGATCCGAACAACAACGATGCGAGGTTTGGTCTCGCGAAGGCCTACGAGCAATCAGGCAAGAAGGCTGAGGCGGACTCAATCTATCGCGACGCGCTCTCTAAAGATCCGGCCAATCCAGCAATCAACAGGGCCTATGGTCTCTTTCTGGTGGACAGGGGCGATTACAAGGGAGCCATTCCATATCTGGAGAAGGCATACGAAACCATCAAGGATAACGAGGAACTCCACGCCAAGCTCCTTGAAAGCTACATGAAGGTCGGCGGAAAGGACAACCTGAACAAGGCGCTGGAACACTCTAACTGGCTCATAGGGAACGACTCCACCAGGTACATCCTATACATCCAGAGGGGGGACGTATACGCCGGGCTCGGCAAAAACAAGAACGCGGAGGCTGATTACACCAAAGCCTGCACCCTGGCCGATTCGGTGGCATCCGTATATATGAAGAAGGCCGTTTTCCTAGCGGAACAGAAACGCTATGGTGAGGCCTCCAAGCTCATAAATACAGCCCTTAAGTGCCCGGACGCTGACAGGCCAGAGATAAAAGGGCCAGCATACTCAATGCTCGGCGACATAAACCTGAACGACGCGGAAGCCCTTCGGGCAAAAAAGAAGTATAAGGAATCCCTGGAATACTACGATGCGGCTCTGAGCTACTACAACATGGCGATTGGAACTGGAGACTCCAGGTGGATGGGATACGCGTCAAAACAGAAGGAGAGAGCGGAGCAGCTCCGGCTCAAGGCATGGAGGAAATACCAGGGAATAGACTGAAGAGGAGGGTTGTCCTCCTGCTGAACGGGAGCTATGAACCCCTGAATGTGTGTAGTCTTAGGAGAGGAATTGAACTACTTTGTCTCGGAAAGGCAGAGCTCATCCACAGTTATGACGGCAAGGTAATAAGGGGCGAGCGGACGGCAATACCCAGGCCATCGGTTATAAGGCTCAGATACTTCGTCAGGGTCAGAAGGGGCGATCTGCCGCTTACGAAAAGGAACATTCTGAGAAGGGACGGATACACCTGTCAGTATTGCGGGGCAAGGGGCGAGATGATGACTGTGGATCACATCGTGCCTAGGTCACAGGGCGGAAAGGAGGATTGGGATAACCTGGTCTGCGCCTGTTTCTCTTGCAACCATCTGAAGGGCGAGAGAACACCTGAACAGGCTGGAATGCGCCTTCTCAGAAAACCCAGGAAACCAACCCACATTCACCTCCTGCTCGCGCAGATACCCATCCCAGACGACAGGTGGAAATCCTATCTCTTCTTGTAAGCCTTTGGTTATCGGGGCTTATCCTGAGTGGGGATGGCCCGCCGTCTCCGGAATACCGAGACCTCATCGGAAGGGAATTGACGCCGGGCCTCATTGATACTTTATCCGAAAGGGCCTTGGCCTGGTGCGCGGAGAGGGGTTTTCCTCTAGCAAGGGCGCAGGTCATTTCAGTTGAAAGAAAGGGGGATAGCGCGGTGGTCTTCATGAGGGTGGAGAGGGGAGCCATGGTGATACTTAGGGATGTGAGCGTGGACGGCAGAGAGGCTTCTCCAGCGCTCAGGCGCTGTTTCTCCGGAGCCATCGGCCTGCCTTATTCCCCACAGAGAACCGCTGAGGCTATTTCTTTAGCAAGGGATTTCGGGTTTGGGGAGCTCGGGGTTTCCGGTTTCTCTCTGGGTGAGAGGGGATTCATCATGAGGGTTGAGAGAACTGGTGGGGCATCAATGACGATTCTCGGTTCTGGATCATATGACCCCTCTGATGGGAACGCCTTCGGCTTTCTGGAGCTCGTCGCGCCTAACATAGCCGGGACGGGAAGATGTGCAAGGCTCTCCTGGGAAAGGCTCTCATTGCTATCCCAAAGCATAGACGGGACATATAGAGAACCCTGGGTCCTGGGGGGACCGCTGTGGCTGGAGCTAGGAGCAGGATATGCGTTTGCGGAATCCCTGTATATGACAAGAGAAGTGTTCTACAAGGCGGTCTATCCGTTCTCCGGAGAGACAGAGCTTTGGGCCGGTCAGAGCTGGCAGGACGCGAGGGATTTCAATGCGGGCACGAACTCATCCGGGTTCTTTCTACTAGCAGGGGGAACCTGGGCCGGCTTCAGACCCAGGATATTCCCGGAGAAGGGGTTCATGATCTCTTTGGACTCAAGGCTCTCGTCCTCCCTACAAAGGACGAGTTGGGAAACCGGCCTGCGCCTTCCCATATTGTTTTTGACCGCTGGCTTGTCCACGAGAGGAGGATTCTTGCGTTCGGATAAGCCAACTCTCGTCTCTGATTTATTCCGGATAGGCGGTCATCTCCCGCCAAGGGGCTATAGGCCGGAGAGGTTTTTCCTTGAGAACTACTCAGTCGTGTCAGCTGAGCTGGGGTTCAGGGGCGTTTTCTCGCCTTTCGGTTTCCTAGATTGGTGCCCGGCCAATGATCTGCCCTCTCCGTTCTCATACGGAGGTGGTCTCAGGCTCAGGGGGAAAAACCTGGGCCTAGAGGCCATGTATGCCAGGAGCGCTGGGTTGGGCGAGAGGGGACTTCTTCACATTTCCCTGGCCGGACTTCTGTATTAAACTTAACTAGGGAGGGCCTCACTACCATCAGTTCTTGAGGTGCCCTCTTCGCTCAAAACTAAACCCTAACCTTAGGGCCTTCAATCGCTCAAAATAAAAAACTAACCCTAAGCGACCAGATGAT
>JBMFOM010000018.1:0-23896 GCA_049969615.1 Caldifarciminota bacterium | reverse complement strand
TCTCAGCCAAAGGCTCACCCGGTTCTCCGACCACATATTTCTATGTGCTTTCTTAGGGGAAGAAATTATAGAGGCCGTGTAAAGTGATATACAGGGGTCTCAATTTATCTGAAAGGTGAACCGATAAGCGTTGTCGGGGTATAATTTCAACCCCCAGATGTCAAAGCGCCTTGAATATGCCCTCTCGTCACCGATAGACAAGGTCGCGAGCGAGACGGCAGTAGCAGAGCTGTTAAAGACTCCGGGCATAAACCAGGTCGTGATAGAACCGGAGAGAAGGCGGCTGACCGCCCTGGTGGGCGATGAGTTCCCGCCAGAGAACCTGGTCAAGGCCATGGAAGGCCTTGGCCTCTATCCACAGTATCAGAGGGGTGCATTTTTTATCCATCCCGCAAGCTCGTGCTTCCTGGGGGCCTGGATCAGGAGAAAATTCCTGCGCTTTAGGGGCGTAAAGGATGTGAAGTTTAATCCCCTGTCCAGGCTACTCTTCGTCAAGTATGACAGAAACCTCTTTGATCCAAAGACAATCAAAGAAATCCTTTCTGGCAAAGGGTTTTCCGCGATAGAGACCACAGCCATTGATTTCCTCAGAACCCAGCGGAAAAAAACGAGCCTCTCGCTCCTGAAGAGGCTCGCTGTTGCCCTCGTTCTCGCTTGCGGCATAGGTGTTTCCGAGCATTTTTCCGTTTTTCGCCTCGCGGGAATCCTCTGCGTTGTCTCTGTCTTCTGGCCAGGGTTTCCCCTCCTACGCCGGGCATTCTCATTTCTTTTCAGGGGATTTCTGGATTCCGCCTTGCCGGGTGTTCTAGTAGCACTGTTTTGTCTCGGTTATGGGATATGGGGACTCTTTGCCGTGACAAGGCCATTTTTTCTCCTGCCCGGACTCTTGATCCTGCTTCTGACCCTTTGGGAGCTCGTTGAGGATTGGCTATCCACGAAGATCAGCTTACTCCTGGAGGGCTTAGTTTCAAGGTTTGCCCTGTGGGCCAGGGTTCAAAGGGGTGGCAGGATCACAGAGGTCCCCGTGGATGAGGTTGAGAGGGATGAAATTCTCGTTGTTGATGGGGGTGAGAGGCTACCCGTTGACGGGATTGTAGTTGATGGCGCGGGACTCACGGAGCAAGGAAGGGTATCAACCAGTATGAGGCTTCGTGCGACCACCAAGCTTGAATCCGGCCGCATCAGGGTTAAGGCAACGGAGTGCTTCTCTGATTCCTATCAGGTAAAACTTCTCTTGCTTGCCGAGGAAGCCCTCTCGGCTGGAAGCACATCAAGGGCGTATGCCCTGCTCCTGGTTTTCTCATACTTGCTGATCGCCTCCAGCCTTATCGCGGCCTGGTTTTTTGGGCCTGGAGCTGTGCTCCTCTTTGCCCTACCGCTTCCACAGGCCATCTCTCTCGCTACCGAGTGGCACAGGCTAGCTGGCGTGAAAAAAGGCCTCGCGCGGGGCGTGATCTTCAAATCCGCGAACCACCTTCACAGGTTTGGCAGGACAGATGTCCTTCTCGTTCCACTCGGATCAGCGCTCGGTGACTATCGCCTCTGCGGCTTGGATGGCCCACCAGAGCTCATACCAGTGGTTTCATCTCTGGAACAGGGTCTTTTCTCAAAGCTATCCATGGCATTCAGTCCTGGGCCTTTTCCACCCACTAACAGGTTTCATTACAAGGGCATGGGGGTAGTGGGCACAATTGGTGGCGTTTCCTGGCGCTTTGGCAACATCAGGTTTGTAAAATCAGCCCCCGCGTTCCCGACGAGGGGTGATGGGCTTTTCCCAGTTTTCTTGGAATCAGACGGCCCAGAGTGCGTGTTCTTGTTTAGCCGCGAGCCGCGGCCCGGTACCCAGGAGCTCATGAAGGCGTGGAAAAGCAAGGTTCTGATGAGCTCCGCGCCGAGGCCTACGGTGGAGTTCTGGGCTGACCGATGGGGCATCAGGGAGACATATCCGGAAAGCGTTCCAGAAGGCAAAAAGCAGGTTATTGCCGATCTGGTGAGCCAGCGCCGGAAGGTTCTCTATTTTGATGATGTTCCTCACAGACACGACATACTGACAGCCGCTTATTGGGGAATAGCGGTCGTGGACGATTTCATTGATATTGAAGCCGGAAACACCGTCATAACCGGAGGGGATCTTTCCAAAATACCCCTGGCCAGGAGGATGGCCGGAAGATCAAATCTGGCAAAGTGGATCGGCGTTATCCTGGTCTTCACCTCTGTATTTATGGTGGCATACGCCTGGTGGATGGGGTTCCTCCCGCCGAGCGGATTGCTCATTCTCGCCTACCTGCTGATGTTCCTATCCGCGCTGGCATAAATAGTTGTCGGCTGTACACAAAACCGCGGACAGATTCGGATGGCCTCAGCCTTACTTTAGGGTAGCTTTTGTTGGACTCAAGCTTGTAGCCGGTACCCGGAGGATTGCCCCACAGTGGGGCGCAAAGAACCCGCCCGCGGAAAAGCGGCGGGCCGCGGCCTCCCGCGGCCGGGAGAGGGCCGCCGAAACCCGCAAATCCTTATCCCGCAAAGGATGCAGGGGCTACCCCGTATCCGGAAAACCCTGATTTCGTGTGCCTCTTAAAGCAGTTGCATTTGTCTGTCTTATAATGGGCGGCGCGATGAAAAGGAGGATAAGAAGATGTTTAAAGCTATGAAAAAGTTGTTGGGGTTATCAGTGGGAATTCTGCTAGGTTTGTTCTCATCATGTGGACCCCGGTATGTGGAGAGCTGGTCAAGTAGCGAAGAGTTTCCGAACGCTAAATACGAAGACGCATGGTCTGTAGTGGTTTCAACTGTAACCGAGGACTTTAACATAGAAACCATAGACGGAGCTTCTGGCTATCTCGCGACCAACTGGAAAATACTTCCGCCTGGTTGTGACGACCTCTTCGGTGTTAGAACAGGTGTCAGAGTTATTATCAGGGTTGACTCTAGAACCCCCTTTCGGTTGAAAATAAAAGTAGAACGGGGGCACTATGACGGCGCAGAATGGACAATAACTGGGATAGACAAGGGATATACCGCGAGGTTATTGGAGAAGATAAACGGCCGGCTTCAAAAATATAAGTGATATGTTTTTATGGGTTAAACCCCCTGGCCCTCGCCCCGCAATAAATTAAGGAGAGCCCTGCCCGCTCCTGCTACCCCGCCAGCTCCACCGCCTTCTTGGCGCCCTCGGACATGGTCGCGGCGGGGATGAGGGGAAGCTTGCTTTCGGAGAGCATCTGCCTGGCCCTTTCCTCGTTCGTCCCGGTCAGCCGGACAACGACCGGAACCTTTATGTCCATTTCCCCGAAAGCGTCAACGAGGCCCTGGGCTATGTCGTCGCAACGGGTTATGCCGCCGAAGATGTTCAGGTAGATTGACCTTACATTCGGGTCTCTGAGGATTATTGAGAAGGCTTTTTTGACCTTTTCGGGACTTGAACTGCCGCCCACATCAAGGAAATTCGCTGGTTCGCCGCCAAAGTGCTTTATGACATCCATTGTGGCCATCGCGAGGCCAGCGCCGTTCACGCAACAGCCAATCCTGCCGTCCAGCTTCACGAAGGAGAGGTCAGCGGCCTTTGCTTCTAGTTCCTGGGGGTTCTCGTAATCGGGATCGCGCATGGCCTCCAGGTCAGGATGCCTGAACAGCGCGCTGTCGTCCACGAGAATTTTCGCGTCAACGCAGGAGGGCTCACCCTGTTTCGTGAAAACGAACGGGTTTATCTCAGCGAGGGTCGCGTCCGTGTCCCTGTATATCCTCCAGAGAACCGAAAGTGTCTGCGCGAGGTACTTTGCCCTCTGCGGGTCAGGATCAAGCCTGTAGGCAAGATCCCTCGCTTGATAAACCTGCAGTCCCCAGACCGGATCAACGGTCAGCTTGTGAATGGCCTCTGGCTTCGTCCTCGCGACCTCCTCAATATCAACCCCGCCATCCGCGGAGACCATTACCACGGGCGCCTTTGCTCGTCTGTCCTGGACTATTCCGAGGTAAAGCTCCTTTGCTATATCAACTGCCTCTGTGATTAGGATCTTCTTGACCCTTATGCCCTTTATTTCCATACCGAGGATGGCGGTGGCCTTCTCAAGGGCCTCATCCGCATTGTTTGCAAGCTTAATGCCGCCGGCTTTTCCTCTTCCACCAACAGGGACCTGGGACTTTATGACAACCGGAAACTTGAGCGCGATGAGGCCCGCCCTGACCTCTTCGGGGGTCCTGGCAACAAAGCCCTTCTGTATGGGTAAGCCGTATTTGCCGAAAATCTCCTTTGCCTGGTATTCAATGAGCTTCATAAGCGAAAATTATATCGGCTAATGGCTATCGGTTTCCAGTCCCAAACCCCTGAAGCAAGCGGTACATTACGTAATGAGACCCCTGATAAAGTAGCAATAACTTACTGATTGAACGAGGAGCACTTTGTCCAGAAGAACAGGGATATTAAGAAAAGCCCCCGAAAAATTCCGGCACGAGAGCATCCCCTCAGGGTTCTTTTCTAGCTATGATGAGGCTCCCAGATGGGGACAAAGGACAAATCGGGATTTTTCAGGGGTTTCGTAATACTAATCAGGCGCATGGTCTATTGGTCAACAGAGCTTGCATTGCCCAACAGGAACAGGCTAAAATTTACTCATGAACATCATGATTTTTCTCCTCTCTTTGGATTTCTATGCGGAGAGGATAAAGTGTGCGGTCTCAGGCGACACCCTGAAGGTTGACGCGACCTATTATATGCGCTCGGCCCCGGGTTCAAAGTTTTGTCTCCTGTATCCCTTGCCTCAGGAGGGTGCAGATTTCTCCCTTGTCTCAACGAAAAACTGCAAGCTTGAACAGAGGGGGGAGATGTGGGTGATGTGCATGGAATTTGGCGCGGATAGCCTCCTTGAAATAGGCGTTATCTACAAACAGCGATTCCCCAATGGCATGTTCAGATACATAACAACAACTACCCAGGCCTGGGGGAAACCCCTGGATTGGGCAGAGTTCTCGGCTGAGACACCCTGGAGAGCGAGCATTTCATATCCGCCGGACGCTGGGCCAACCATCCTCGCGAATGGTAATTATCTATACAGGGTGAGGATCGAGGATTTCATGCCGGAGGAGGATTTCATAATAAAAATGGCTGAGGAATAATGCTACTGTGTGTGCTCCCTGCAATGTTGGGTGTGGTGGACTTACGGGTCTGGACAGAATCATCTCACTCTGATTTCTCAGATGGCGCGGGATACTGCTACCTAGGCGGGGATAGCGCGACTAGCTGGTGGGCCGAAAGCCTCCGGACATGGGAGATGGGCTCCCGGTTATACTTGCCGGCAAACGGCGGCCTCCGGATAATAGGCCAGGAACTGGACACTATCAGAGGTCTCAATTCGTATATCTCCTTGTGGGGGCCGGGGCCACTCAGCGGCATTGGCTCATGTCAGGGATTGCCGACTCCGGGCGCTCATCCAACTTCCGTTGATTCCATGAGGGTATTCGGGAACATCCCCGGCGGCACGCGAGTGGAGGCTTGGGCTATGACGGGCCGTGGCCTACTATGGGATAGGTGGGTCAGAATAAACGGGGACGGAAGGCCATCGGAGCCGGTCGCGTCTAGGGACAGGCTACAGTACAGATTGGTCATCGGGCTTGATTACCGCACAACTACATTTTTCACGATTGACAGCGTGAAGCTCTTCTACAGGACAGGGTCCGCGTTTGAGGAAGCAGGCGAGGAAGGGACTTCCCCAGGGAGGAAAACGGATGATTATGAGCACTACCATGCCGCGAGGAGGCTCGTCGAATGGAAAACAGGTCCAGTTGCCCAGAGGCATATATTTCAGTGTTGAGAGGAATCCCGGCAAGCCAAAGTCAGTAAGGGATATGGTTCAATAGCCGCTCGGGGACAGCGTTTGCTAAATGCAAATTCCCTGTTATGAACCTTAGAATTTTAGGCCTATGATTGAGAGAATAATCTTTTTGATGTTCCTTGTTCTTGGGGCGATTGCCTTTGCCTGGGGAATATGGCTCAGGTGGTCATCTGCCCGAAAGGGCGAGCCGGTAAGGAGAACCGACAGACCGCTTATCAGGCTCTGGGGCGCGATCTGGCCGCCGATCATACAGTCCTGTTCCATAGGCGGCAGGAGAATATTCTCCGGCATCATGCACGCGTTCATAGCTTGGGCGTTTTTCGCGTTCGTGGCCACAGTAGCGTTCAGCATATCCGGTGGCCTTGGTGGCCCTGGCCTCGTTGACCTGCCTGGTCTGAGGCACCTGGCAACATTGCTGGACATAACAGCGCTCGCGGCCCTGCTTGGCGTGATAACCCTTGCCTTCAGGAGGTTCGTTCTGAGGCCAAAGGGCCTTGGCGTTGACACAGAGGAGGCCGGTGTTCTGGTTCACCCAAAGGCCAGGTTCATGCCAACGGTTGAATCAATAATAGTATTCGCGCTCATATTCCTGCACATGGCTTCTTATTTTCTAGAAACCAGCGCTGGGGTAGCAGGGGAACCCGAAAGGTTCTCAGGGATTTTCCTTCCATTCTCTTCCTTGATAGCACCTCTATTTGCTGGTCACGGTGCCCACACATGGGAAAAAATTGGATGGTGGATAGGGACAGGTGTCTTCATCACCTTCCTTTTCTACATGCCCCATTGCAAGCATGTACACCTCTTCTTTGGACCGATAAACCTCTTTTTCAGGAAAATGGAACCCCACGGCAAGATGGAGAAACTTGACCTAGAAAACGAGAATGCTGATCGATTTGGCGCCATAAACCTGGGTCACCTTCCTTGGAAGAACCTCCTGGATGCTTTCGCTTGCGTAGAATGCGGAAGATGTCAGGATAATTGCCCGGCCTACCTAACGAGCAAGCCCCTCTCGCCGAAATCAATTGTTGAGAACACGAGGTTTCTCTTGTGGGAAAAGGCTTACGAAAGACCGATAACCGAGGCAGTCCTCACCCAGGAGGCTGTTTTCTCATGCACCACCTGCTCCGCGTGCATGGAAATATGCCCGATGGGCAACGAACCATTGATGGTTGTTTTGCACGCCAGGCAGGGACTCGTCCTTGATCTCGGACAGAACCCGGCGGAACTCAATCCGGTCTATAAAGCCCTTGAAATTTATGGCAATCCCTGGGGAATTGAGGCAAGCAAGAGGGATGAATGGTTCTCCGAAACCGGCGCTGTAAGGTTTGACCAGGCAGAGGATCCAGAGTATCTGCTCTGGGAAGGTTGCGTTGGTGCGCTTGATCCCCGAGGGCAGAAAATAGCAAAGGCAATGGTCAAGATACTCATGTCTGCCGGGATAAAATTCGGGGTATCCGGTTCGCTCTTCAAGTGCAACGGAGACCTGGCGAGGCGGACGGGAAACGAGTATCTGTTCCAGATGCTGACCATGGAGAACTCAGAGGGCTTTTTGGCGATGGGCGTGAAAAAAATAATAACCATTTGCCCTCACTGTTATTTCACTCTGAGAAACGAATACCCGCAGTTTGGAGCGAGGTTAACGGTGGTTGACCACGCTACATTCATACTCAAACTGATACAGGATGGAAGGATAAAGCCGGTCCGGAACGGAAAGCTGATTACATATCACGACCCATGTTATCTCGGACGGCACTCCGGCCGCTACGAGGAACCTAGGGCAATCCTCTCTGCAATTGGTGAAATAGCGGAAATGAGAAACACGCGGCGATACTCCCTCTGTTGTGGCGGTGGTGGAGGCAGGTTCTTCATGGAAGAGAACCTGGGCGAAAAAATATACAGGAAACGCACAGCCGAGGCGCTCGGGACCGGCGCGAGCCTGATAGCCACAGGTTGTCCTTTTTGCGCCACCATGCTTGAGGACGGTCTCAAGGACGCCAACAAAGAGGATGTGATGGTCAGGGACATATCCGAGATCGTAGCAAATGCGCTGGGATGAGAGGTGCGCTGATCCTTTCCTCAGATGGTCTCAGAATGCCTGCGGCCATTGTCATAATTTAAGAAGCTCAATTTTTGCTCCGAAACCACCAGGCCCTTGCCCCGATTTGGATAGGGCCAAGAGAGCACAGCTGGGTGAGGAACCTTGATTTCTCTGAGGGTGGTTATAAGATAGCCGCCTGGATTATCATCTGAGCTTGAGACAGAAGACCCATTTCGTCTGTCAGGCCTGCGGCTATGTCTCGTCGAAGTGGATGGGAAGGTGCCCGGCCTGTGGGGAGTGGAATACCCTGGTTGAGGAGGTCACGGAGAAAAAGGCCGCCAGATCAGGTTCAGGTAAGGCCGCGAGGGTTGAACGGCTCTCGGATCTTCCACCGGAGGGAGAGGGAAGGTTTGAATCCGGCATACCTGAGGTGGACAGGGTCCTGGGTGGTGGCATAGTTGGGGGTTCCCTCCTACTGCTTGGTGGCGATCCTGGCGTTGGAAAGTCAACTCTCCTCCTTGAGGTTGCCGGAACCCTGGGCAAGAGGGGCATAAAGACCCTCTATGTTTCCGCGGAGGAATCCCCGCGCCAGCTCGCGATGAGGGCAAGGCGCCTTGGCCTCGATCTGGAAACCATCAATGTTTCGGGCGAGGTCGTTGTGGAGGAGATAATCAGGGTCGTGGAAGGTTTTGGTCCCCAGGCCCTATTCATTGACTCTGTCCAGACCGTTTTCATGGAGGCGCTCGCTTCCTCTCCTGGCTCGGTTTCCCAAGTAAGGGAGACTGGCGGCGTTTTTCTCAGGCTCGCAAAAGAGAAGGGAATCTCGGTCTTCTTGGTTGGCCATGTGACAAAGGAGGGAATAATCGCTGGCCCGCGCACACTTGAGCACATGGTTGATGTGGTGCTGTATCTTGAGGGCGAGAAGGGTCATTCCCTCCGCGTCCTGAGAAGCCCAAAGAACCGTTTCGGTCCCACTGACGAGACGGGCCTCTTTGAGATGACCGAGAATGGCCTGGTTCCGGTATCATCCCTGAGCCTGGTTGATCTGACCGCGCCGCCTGTCCCAGGGGTTGCGGCCGTGCCAGTAATGGAAGGAGCAAGGCCACTCATGGTTGAACTGCAGGCCCTGGTCTCATTCAACCCCTTTCCAGTGCCCACGAGAAGGGCTACGGGCTACGACTACGGCAGGTTCGCTATGCTCCTGGCTGTTCTGGAGAAGCGCGCTGGCATCAGGATACGCAACCAGGATGTCTATGTGAATGTGGCCGGCGGCCTCAGGATCTATGACCCAGGAGCTGACCTCGCCCTAGCGGTCGCCATTGCTTCTGCGAACAACGGATTTGCGGTGGACAGGGCAACTGTTTTCATCGGCGAGATAGGTCTTGTTGGAGAGATAAGGCCGGTCAAGGGTTTGCGCCAGCGCCTCATGGAGGCGAAAAGGGCGGGGTTCAGGAGGGCCCTAATACCAGGGGGGGAGGCCATGGATCTGAGTGCAATTGAGATTAACGGGGTTTCTTCCCTGAGGGAAGCGTTGGAGCTTATGAAATGAGACACGGACAACCCAACATACTAACACATGCCATCGTTATCAGTACTCCGGTGGGCGGGTTCTGCATAACCTTGGCAGGCGGCGAGATTCGTTCATTCAGCTGGAATGCTCCGCTTATTCCTCGCGTTGACCCCAGGCATCTGCCAAGCGAACCAAGAAGATTCGTCAGGGCAATTGAGGAATATTTTGGCTCAGGCAGGTGGAACTTTTCTTGGTTCAGACTACCCACCCCCTTTTGGCATGTTTCTGAAAAGGCACTGTTGGTCTATGATTATCTGAGAAGAGAGGTTGGCCCCGGCAATGTTATAACATATCGTGAGCTTGGCCGGGCAACCGGAACCCATCCCAGGGGCATAGGTTCCATCCTGCGTTCAAACCCATGGCCAATAGTCGTTCCCTGCCACAGGGTAATAGGCTCTGGGGGTTCCCTTGTTGGCTATGCCGGGGGGATTGACAAAAAAGCCTGGTTGTTGAAGCTGGAGGGGCGGCTCTGATGTATGGGGACCGGAACACGGTGGTCGGGCGCGGGACTGAAATCCTGGAACCAGTGGTGGGGTTTTACTTGTTCTTGATTTTGTCCAGAATCCCCTTTGCCTTTGCGGCGTTCTCGTTGTCTCCCCTAGCATTGAACTGCTCGGCCGCCTTCTGCAGTTCAAGGCCGGCCTCGCCGTATCTGCCCAGTTGAACCAGAATGCTCCCCAACAGGAGGTGGGCCTCGGGGTTGTTGTCATCGGCGGCAACAACGCGCTGAGCCGGTATTAGCGCTTCGCTGTAGTGGCCAGAATAATAGCCCAGCACCGCAAATGTATATTGCACATTCAGGTCCTGATATTTTAGCCTAGCCAAAGCCTGATAGTGAGGATATGCATCCTCGTATCTGCCGGCCGAGAGAAGGAAAGAACCGAGCGCCTCCCTCGCCAGGATATGATTGGAGTCAGCCTGCACGGCCGCGTGGAACTCCTCAAGGGCCTTTGCAGTATCCTCACTGGCAAGAAGAGAGAGCGCAAAGTAATAGTGCGCGTCAGCATAGGAAGGGTTAAAAGAGATAGCCCTGCGGTAGTTGACCATGGCATCAACATGGTTCCCCTCGGCCGCATATATGTATCCTAGCCTGCAATATGCCTCGGCAAATGTCGTATCTATCTTGATGGCTTTAGAGAATTCCTCCTTGGCCTTAGCGACCTCACCCATGTTCAAATACTGATAACCCTGTCGGTAGTGGATCTTGGCGTCCTCGGCCGTGGGAGCACTCACACAGGAGCTCAGAGTCAACGCAAAAGGTACAAACCTCTTCATTGGGAACATTATAAAGCAGGGCAAGGCTCCAGCTCATTTTGTTGAAAGGCCACCGCGGGGGGGATTATACTTGTAGCCAGATGAAAAAGCTTTCTTTTGCCCTTTTGATATTGATGGGGATACTTTCCGCTGACGATAAACCCACGGGCTTCTGGCTCTGCGGCGGCGGCGCCATTTTCACTGGTGGATCCCACGACGGGATGTCCTATGGCGTCAGCACCGAGACCGGGATATTCCTTCCCCCTCTTGAAACCAGGATGTTCCTCTTATCTGGCTTCCAGATGCACATAAACCCAGCGACCCTGAAGGATAGTGTGTATGATTCCGAACACGATAAGTGGGTCAAGAGAAATAGGGACGTCTCCATAAAGGAAATCCCCATAATGATAGGAATAGGAACACAACCACACAAATCACGCTGGTTTCTCAAGCTATCCGCAGGCCTTCACATCCTTCTCCTATCAGGTGTCACCGAGAACGAGCCAACTCTCCAGTGGTCAATGGGGGTCAAGACATCCGGCGGATATTCATGGGGGAACGGGCTCTTCCTTGAGACAGGAGGCGGATACATTTTTGACGAGAACTACGGATATGTCTATCCCTTCCTGAGGGCCGGCATGCTTTTTGCCAAAGGGGACTAGGCAAGCATGAAAAAGAAGATCCTTTGTGTGGCAGGAGCAATCCTCACAGCGGCTGCAATCGCCGCGCTAACAGCTGGCCTTGTTTTTGACCGCGGCGGCTATATCGGCCTGGTGGAGATAGAAGGAACCCTGGTGAAACCGGACAGAACAGTTGAGTGGATAGACCGTCTCGCTGAGGACGGCAGGGTTAAGGTAATCCTGGTAAAGGTCAACAGCCCAGGAGGCGGAGTTGTGGCCGCTGACGAGATATATAGAGCGCTTCTCAGAGCACACCAAGAACACAAAAAGCCCGTAGTGGTCTATATGGGCGCGGTTGCCGCGTCAGGCGGGTACTACCTATCATGCGCTGCCGACAGCATAATAGCCTCCCCTGGAACCATAACCGGCTCAATAGGGGTGATAATGACCCTGCCGGTCATAGAGGGCACCCTGAAGAAAATAGGGGCAGAGGTTGAGGTGGTTAAATCAGAGGAACACAAGGACATAACCTCTCCATTCCGGAAAAGGACCGAGGCGGAGATGGCTCTCCTTGACACTGCTGTCCAGGACATATACGGCCAGTTCGTGGATGTGGTGGTGGCAGGCAGAAATCTCCCCAGGGAAAAGGTTCTCGCTGTTGCGGACGGCAGGATACTGACCGGGAGACAGGCCGCGGAGCTAGGCCTGGTTGACAGGACGGGCAGTTATCACGACGCGGTTGAGACTGCAAAAAAGATGGGCGGACTGAAGGAGGCGAAGCTGATGAAGAAGACCAAAAAGCCGAGCCTGCTTCGGCTTGTCATGTATGGCGATGATGGCGAAGAGGATGTTCTTGGTGATCTGAAGGGCCTACTCTCTCCAGCAATAGAATACAGGTGGCAGTAGGATATTCCAGGCTGAAACCCCTGAAAAATCCCGGTTTGTCCTTGGTCCCTATCCAAAAGCCTCATCATAGCCAGAAGAGAACCCTGAGGAAATGCCCTCGTGAAGGGATTTTTCAGGGGGCCTCTCCTAGAACCATGTTCTCTTGGACAGGGCGCTCATAGCTCAAACTAGCAAATTATGACTACTTTATCAGTTGGTTGGCCCCTTTTTTTCTTATCCAGAATAACGAGGCAAAGAGCGCGGCTAATATAGCGATTGCACACGCGACAAGCAGTGATTGCAGGGCCGCGTGGTAACTAACGAAGAGTTTCATGAACTCACCTAGCGCGCCAAGAAAGACCGCGGAGACCATGAACCCTCCTGCCCAGAGGAGTTCCTTTACCGCGAATATCCTTCCCCTATGGCTTGGAGGGACCATCCTGTGAAAGAGGGTATCCTGAATTACAAAAACGACTGACATCAGGAACCCCGCCGCGAGGGTCAGGAGGCAGAAGAGCAAAAAGTTGGCCGTGAAGGCCGAAAGCCCCATCAGTATTGCGAGGATGAGAAATGCCCAGAACATGAGCCTCATCTCTCCCCATCTCCTGCCCCACTTGCCTACGAAAAACGAGCCAAGTATAAGCCCTATTCCGAGCACGCCGCCTATGACGCCGGTTCCCTTTGTCCCGAAGCCGAAAACCTGTTGGGCGATCATGATGTCCAGCGAGTATGCGGCGCCCATGTAAAAGACGGCGAGAGCCACAGCCCCATAAATCAATCTTATCAATGCCCGGCGCCTTATCAGGGAGACCGCTGATTTTATGTCACCCCAGCTGGCCCTGAGCATTGAAGCCAATCCTCTGGATTTCTTGGAATCACCTGAGCGCTCCATGGGCTTAACCGCGAACCTCGGGAGGGACATTGCCGAGAGAAAAACAGCCGAGATGAGGTATGTGGAAGCATCTATGTAGAAACCGACGCGCCAGCCGTCCCAGCCCAGTTCATGCCAAATGTAGAGGTCCACGATGAATCCACCCAGCAAAAGACCGAGGAATGTGGCGAAGCGACCGATAAAGTTGGCGACCGCGTTTGCGGTAAGATATTCGCCCTTGTTGCTGACGAGGTGAGGCAAGACACTCATCTTCGCGGAGTTAAAAAGGAGTCCTAGGAGAAATATCAGGAAAACGGCGAGGTTGACGAGGAGGAGATTCCCCGTCAGATAAAAGAAGGTCGGTATCAGAAAGACGATCAGGGTTCGGGCCGCGTCCACCGCGACCAGGACCCACTTCCGGTTAAGCCTGTCAGCGAGGATGCCTGACACTGGACCGAACACGAGAACAGGCAGGCTGGCGAAAATGGCTATCTGGGAGAAAGCGAATGGCGAACCCGCGGCCTTGGCTCCAATAAGACCCAGCAAGGCCATGTTGTTCAGCCGGTCGCCGAACTGGGATATCATCTGGGCAACCGAGAATATGGTGAAATTCCTGTATCTCAGAATACCAGTGAAGGAAGAGGTTTTCGGTTTCAAGGCCTGGCCATTACCTCTCTGTAAAACTCTTCAACCATCCCGACCACCCTTTCCCAGGAGTAAAATCCCCTTGCTTTTTCAATCCCCCTCTTTCCCATTTCCTTCGCGTGTGGGTCAGAAAGAACCCTAATGAGCGCGTTCGCTAGGCTTTCCGGGTCCTCTGGCCTAGCGAAATATCCCTCCCGACCATCCTCCATTACACACCTGTAGCCGGGTATGTCCGAAGCCACTATTGGCACGCCGGATGCCATTGCCTCAAGCAGGATTATTCCAAAGCTCTCCCCGCCGGTGGCTGGAGAACAGAAGACATCCACGGATGTGTAATACCTGGGAAGCAGGTCAGGATTCACAAAACCCTCAAAGATGACCTTGTCCTTCACGGACGAATCTATGAAACGCTTATACCATGTAGTCATTCCTGATCCCACCACTACTAGCTTCGCATCCGGAAACCTCTTCAGGACCAACGGCATTGCCCGGAAAAGGAACTTCGCGCCCTTCCTGGGTTCAAGCCTACCGACGAAGAGTATTTTTTTTCCATGGCCCAGATGCGGGAGAGGCGGGTTATCCGGGTTAAACCTCCGCACATCAACCCCGTTCGGTATTATCCTGAAATCCCCCGGAAAATACCGGGCCACTGTCTCCCTGGCAACCTCTGAAACCGCTATCCTGCCATCTATGCGGTCATGCCACTTTCTCAGATAGCCACTGAAGATCTCGTATCCGAGGGATTCCCCGTGGGCGGCGTGAAAAGTGGACACAACCTTGCACTCCGCGTGTTTCACTGCCAGCAGGGGCAAGACCGGAGCAATAGGGCCGTGGGTGTGGACGATGTCGTAGTTCCCTCCTTGGATTATTTCCTTGACCCTTTTGGATACCCTCGGTGAAACGGTTATTGAGCTCATTGATTTGTTGGCGGGTATCTTGACGCTCCTGCCAACCCGTATAACATTGGGTGGGTCCTCCCAACTAGAGAAGTTCTTCTTTGGGAACTTGGCGGTGAGGATTTCAACCTGATGTCCCCTGGCTATGAGGCCGTCCGAGAGGTGTTTGATGTGCTCAGGTATGCCTCCGGGATGCGGGTAATAGACATCCGAGACCTGTAGAACGCGAAAAAAAACCTTACTCAAGGGCCAAATTATAACCTATTTCCTGTGCAGGATCATGTATTTGGGTATGTGGGGGACCGAATGGATCCGCGGTCCTGCCGAACCCGGGTTACAACCTTTGGTAAAATCCGGTCGTAAACCCAAATGAGTCTGCTTTGTCATGGCGTATCGGAAAGCCCTTGGCCTATAATTTATGCATGATAATTGAAGTCAGGAATAGCACCACCGTGTTCAGGGGAGGCTTGCTTACCCTCAAGCTTGATAGGATAGCCGTTCCCGACGGCAGAGAGGCTGACAGGGAGTATGTGGTATTTGGGCGTTCCGTGGTTATGGTTCCGGTCACTGATGAAGACAGGGTTGTCCTCGTGAACCAGTATCGCCACCCAACAAGGGATTTTCTCCTTGAACTGCCGGCCGGAAAGGTTGAGGAGAACGAGGATCCCGAACAGGCAGCGGCCCGGGAGCTTGTTGAAGAGACGGGGTTCCGGGCAAAGGAACTCGTGAGATTCGGCGAATTCTTTCTTGCTCCGGGTTATTCTACGGAGCTGATGACCGGGTTTGTCGCCACGGGCCTAGTTCCCGGCGAAAAAGAGCCTGACCCGGACGAGATACTCTCAAATGTTTTATTGACAAGGGAAGAGGTCCTCACCGGACTCCGGAGCCACAGATTCCGGGACGCCAAAACCATCCTGGGATTGCTGTGGTGGCTTGCGAGGGATTTTCTACCTGCCGCATAATTTACCCATGCGTTTCCGCCAAGAGGTTTTAAATGTAGCCCTTGCTGAAATTCTTGACGAGATGGGCCTTGTTGCTGTTCCTGAGGGGATAATAAAGAACGCTGGCCAAAATAAAATGCCTGATGTCCTCGTTGAGATTCAAGGACTGAGACTCATGATAGAGGGCGAGGTGGGGACCCAGGAGACTGCGGCCGTGAAGAAGGCCGCGAATTCGGCCAAGAGTCGGATTGAGGGAGGGCTTGCCCACATAGCTCTTGGGGTCGTATATCCAGAATTCCTGGTGGAGATGACCTCATGGGAAGGGCTTAAAGAGAAAATACGGGAAGAGACACTGTTGTTCAGAATCTTCACCGAATCAAAGGAAACCGAAATCTTCAAGGGCAATCCCCGGGCCCTGGCCGAGGCCCTTCGGCGGACTGTAGAAGAATTGGCCCAGGAAGATGTAGTCAAGGAGGCTGTTACAATAATGGAGGCCGGACTTGAGGTTCTCACGCGCGAGGTTCTTCCAAAGCCAGGGGTAATAGGTAGATTCGCCATAGCCCTGGGCATATCTCCACCTGAGTCAAAAAAGAAAAAGGACGAAGAGGACTACAAGTCCACCGTGGCCTATGTTGGAGCCTTATCCCTCCTTAACGCGATGATCTTCCACGAGGTGATTGCCTCCCACTATCCTGAGATACCCTCGCTCAAGCGAATGGAGGCCGAAACCCCTTTCCAGCTGAGCGGAATGTTCAACGATTCCTGGAAACATATACTGGAAAACATCAACTATTATCCCATATTCCACTTGGCCAGAGAGCTGATTCTTGATATGACTTCTGATGCTGGGTTACACAAGGGGACAAGGGCCCTCATGAACGCGGCTCTTAAAGTAGTTGGGAACCGTGCCGCCCTGAGGCATGACCTCGCAGGAAGGATATATCACAGATTGTTGGCCAATGCGAAATACATGGGAACCTTCTACACCAGCATCCCCGCGGCTACGCTTTTGCTGAAACTGGCCCTTTCAAGGAAAGGGTATCCAATTAACTGGTTAAGCCTGGATGAGGTTGGCAATCTCAGGATAGCTGATCTGGCCTGTGGCACTGGAACCCTTCTCATGGCCGCGGCCGACGCGATAACCGATAACCACATAAGGGCCTCGGTTGAAGCTGAGGTTCAGCCACAGGTAGATAAGCTCCAGAAGGTTCTCATGGAGAAAACCCTCTGGGGTTTTGATATTCTTCCATCCGCGGTTCACCTGACCGCGTCCACTCTGGCCCTGAGGGCCCCCGAAACTCCTGTAAAGAACATGAACCTGTTCTGTTTGCCTCTGGGGGGAGATTGTCTTGGTTCGGTTGATTTTCTTAAGGGCTCATTTGTTTATCCGAAGGATCTTTTTGGTGCTCTGGTTCAGGCCAACCAGGTTCACGCCCACGGTGAGGAGGCGGTCAGGGTTTCCCTGCCTGATCTTGATCTATGCGTTATGAACCCTCCCTTTACGCGGTCGGTTGGAGGGAACCTGCTTTTCAGTTGGCTTCCGGCTGAAGAGAGAGTGAAGCTTCAGAACCTCCTGAAGAAGATTATAGATCAACACAAACACGCGAACATTCAAGCAGGGTTGGGGTCAGTGTTTGTGAGGGTTGCGCACAGATACATGAACCCCGGCTCACGGTTGGCCCTAATTTTACCAAAAGCGCTTCTTTCCAGTGTTGCGTGGGGTGAGACAAGGAAACTCATTTCCAGAAACTACACCCTAAATTATGTTGTCCAGAGCTGTGATCCCGCACGCTGGAATTTTTCCGAGAATACCGATCTTAGTGAGGTTCTAGTCATTGCTACGAGAGG
The DNA here is from genome assembly GCA_049969615.1 of Caldifarciminota bacterium. GTDB lineage: Bacteria > Hydrothermota > Hydrothermia > JBDRYB01 > JBDRYB01 > JBDRYB01. Next base: position 6,500 of record JBMFOM010000018.1, on the reverse strand, counting down.
CTACAAACCAGACGCGAGAACCGTTTTTGTCAACCTCTGGAAGAACCCGGATAATGTTTTTGACGCGTTGGCCATAGCGAGAACCTTGGAAGAGAACGATCTTGAAGACCTTCTCGTGGACAAAGGAGACGCGCACATAAAGCTCGGACAGAAAATAATCGGAACCGCTTATGAGGTCCCGTGGAAAAAGGTCAGGAAAGCGGATAGCTGGCTCTTCTACTGCCCATTTGCAAGGACATTCCTCACGAGGCTGTTTCTCGGATTAATTGACGGAAGACTTGGGATACCCGGCCGAAGGCCAGTTAATATGCCCATGATTCCCCTTAAGAAGCTGGGGGAGATAGGGCCGGACAGGAGCCAGGTTGAGGGGACATTCAAAGCTGTGGATACACAAACTTTATATCCAGCGTTTTGAGGACATAATGCCCAAGAAGTTTTCTCAATCCTTTAGTCTCCTAACAAGCATTTGAGCCTCAAGCCCCGTAAAAAGGATCACATCTGGTTCAGGGGGGCTTGGCTCCTTACGGCCGAGAGACTCTGGCTCAATACTCAGCGTCTCACGGCCATTTTTCTGGGCAGGGAAGTAATTTCAAATGTCTGGTGGCCGGTCAAGTTCAAGAATCCTGATGATGCAAAGATAATTTCCTTGTGGCTTAATTCTACACCGGGCATTTTGCTCTATGTGGGACACCGCTTGGAGACACAGGGGCCATGGGTATGTTTTAAGAAAGCCACCCTCAAGTCCATGCCCGTCCTGAACCCTAACGGTCTCTCGCCCAGGCAGAAAGAGATTCTTTTGGACGCTTATGAAGAGCTTTCCCGGGAACCGTTATTGCCCTTCCCTCAGATTGCTCAGGATCCCACCAGAAAGAGGATTGACAAGGCCTTAGAGGAGGCTTTGGAATTACCGGCCCTTTCCATCATAAGGGAATTCCTATCGGGAGAGCCGATTATATCCCTGAGGCCGCTTTACTAGTAGCCCCCTATCCCCTCAAGCCATTTCTGGCGCCCCGGCCTCTCCCCATCCCAATAGCGCCAGTCCTCATCCGAAAGCCTCTCGGATATGGGCTGTTTGAACTCGTAATAACTGAAGCACGCGCCCTCAGCTATGTATGGCTTTCCGTCTATGAGGACCAGGACACCTATCCACAGGGGTTCTCCAACACCCACCTCAACGCACCTGCCAGAGTTCGGATCAGTGAGAACATCTGCTATCAAGGGAAAACCCTCGTCATAGTCGCTTATCCTGTCCATCGTCTGCCAATCATATTGGGATGCCCACCTGAGCTCACTCGGCACGCCCCAGAGCCAAAGGTGATCATCCTTACTGAGGCCATTCTTCTGCTTTTCGGCCACCATTGACAGGGAATCTGACAATGCGGCGAATTCCCCGCACTTCTCCTTTACCTGATGCATGTCCGGCATTGCCCTAGCAAGCTCCCTGGCAAATTTCGCGCCGGCGGCAAAAAGCCCGCCAGCATCCTCAATGTAGGCCAGCTTAAGCTTCTCCCTCTTTGGGGGCGGTCCTCCAGCATCAAATGGTTCCGCCCCTGCCTTTGGCCCGTATGTCTGCTTCGCATAGAGTATGTAATCGTGTCTGAGCTGGGCCCAACTGCCGAGGGATGTCAGGAGGGTTTTGATCTCCCATGCCTTCGGTTTCACGGTTGAGGGTGGCCTGGCCTCCATCATGTATTCCGAGACCATCGTGAGCCAGAGGAGATAATTGTTTCCCTCTTTTGGCTCTTTTTCCCACCACTTCCTTACTTTTGCCATCTGTTCGCTATAGTCTCCGTAGTCAGCGTCCCCCTCGGACTTTATTATATCCAAAGCCATCTCATTACCAATGGCGGCCATCACATCAAGGCCCCTCGCGAAACACCTCTGTGGCCCAAGCAGGGTTTCTCCCAGAGTAAAAGGCTCTCTCCTGCCAGTATAGGAATTGACCCTGTCATATATGAGCTCCTGCAGTATGTATGAGTCGGGAACAGAACGCTGACCGAAAATCCTGTATGTCATGGGTATCTCCATTGGTTCATCCGGAAACGAATATGCCACACCGGAGAGTATCTTTGGAGGCTTTATCTTTGCCGCTGAGTCAGCGATCATCCTAATTTCCACCTCGCTCAGTTTCGCTGGGTCCCTCCCGCCAAGAAGGCCAGAAATCTCGGCCGGGTTCAGGTCGTCTGATTGACCAGAAAACAAGGCTATAACCCTCTCCATTTCTGTCCATGCAGTAAGCAATTCGGAATCTTTGCTCAGGAGCCATGCCTGAGATAGGGCGGCCCTTGCATGTATGGGATCATACGGTCTGAGAGAGAATCCGGTCCTACCTAACCACATCATAGCGAGAAAATACCGGGTCAGATCCTTGGCCACGGTGTAATGGCCGCGGGGGATAAACTGCGAATAATCAGCCTCGGTTCCGAATGTCGGGGATTCCGAGAAGCCCTGCGCGGCCTTTATCAGTTCAAGCTCAGCATCAACCAGCTCCTGAATCTCCTTTGGCAACGGGGGCAATTCCTTTCCAGAGAGCGCGACCGCAACCCCAAAATAAACCACATTCAGCATCCAGGCCTTTTTCCAATCTCCTTTGGCATTCTTATATTCCTTCAGGGAGAGATCAAGGAACCGGTTTGAAAGCTTCTCAAGCCTAGGCATAAGGTAATCCACCTCGGCGAGCCTCACGGTATAATCAAGGAGTCTGTGCAAGGAGTGCAGATAAAGATCAGCCGCGATGAATATGGGGCCATCGGTGTAGAGAATCTCCTCATCGGCTATCCTGTTGTATATGTCGTATATGTTCCAGTCTCCTATGGGTTTTATAAGGAAGCCGTTTTCCGAAAGAAGCGCGGTATCCCTGCCGGTTTCCAAAATATGACTCATGTCCTTTTTTTCGAGGGCCTCTCTGAGCATTTTCTTTTCTCCTCCTTTCAAGGCGCACGCTACATTGGGCAGTGCCCCGAGCACAAAAAGAATCAATTTCTGGTTCATCAGATAATTATAACAGTTGAAAACAGGCGGTTTCAACTGTCAGTGGATAACCCTATCACTCCGAATCGCGTTTCCGTGAGCGAGGCCGGGCCTCAGGGTAGGGGCTTTCTTTTTACCGCGAATTTTACTATCCTGGTCTCCTTTCCGAAAACTACCCTTGCCATGTAGACATCCGGCCCCAGGCCCGATATGTCAATCTCCCTCTCCTCCATAACGCCTCCCTGGACCTGCCACCTTTGGAACCAGACGCGCTCGCCAGAGAAGGTAAATATTTCACAGAGAAGCTCTCCGGCCTCAGGGACAAAGAAACGGAGCCATGTCTTCCCATAAGCTGGGTTGGGATAGAAATAAACGCGATCAAGGGCCTTGCGTCCGGAGGCGGTTGAACTATAGGGGTTTTGCCGTAAATAGGAAGAGTGGCATTCATCGTGGCCCAGTTGGGGCCATATGGCCATGGTATCCTGCAAGCGCCACGCGACCAAGTTGCCAATTGAATCGGAGATTATAAGCTCCAGTCTCCTGTCTCCAGTTATATCTGCCACGGCAGGAGCTTGGGGCGCGTTGCCCTCAAGTTCAAGGGGGAAACCAGGAACCAACTTGCCCAAATGGTCATAGGCGAACACACCCCGCCGGGATATGGCAATGAGCAATTTGCCCTCGCCAAAAATAGGAGCGGAATAACCCCTCATGGAATCCCGCTCAACCACTGGCAATTCAATGGGATAACCGGAAACAAGCGCACCCTCCGCGTTCACGCACCAAAGCTTTCCGCCGGAAACCCAGGCAGACTCAAGCCTTCCGTCCTGATCCATGTCTCCAAGGGCAATGGGGGTCATCACTGGTTTGTCCGCCTTGCGCTCCCACCTTTTCCTGCCCCTCGTGTCCACACAGGTTATGTAGCCTACCCCATTGCCCTGATTTGAGAAATACACGATTTCGGTCTCGCCATCTCCGTCAACATCCCCAATTGCAGGCCAGCCGTAATTCGGAAAGGGGGAAGGGTCTCCGGTTGGGAAGCCGGGAAGTTCTCTGCCCGCGGAATCCAGAAGGTGAATCACATTATCCCCGGATACCAGGACCGTAGTGTCCCCGAGAAGGCCAGGGGCTGTCCTGACAACCCCCCCGGGCATGAGCCAGAACAGGGTGTCTATGGAGCCTGGCGCGGCGCCTGGTTGGAGGCAAGCGAACCACCCGCCATCGTGACCAAAGAGAATCTCGTCCCTGCCGTCGCCATCAATGTCTCCTAACGATGGGCTTGTTCTCATCTGGGTTCCTAGTTTTATCGGGAATCCGGGGAAGGAATCCACGCGTCCAGAGACGTTGTTGTCTTTAGCTGAGAAGGCATAGAGCCTGCCCGAAGCCGTACCAAAGATCACCTCGGCAATCCCGTCATCATCAAGGTTTCCTACTGCCGGGACCGACTGGATGAGCTTGTCATCCTGGTAGTAATAAAGGGTATCAAGAGAATCCTTTACCGAGACGAAGAAGCCATTGGGATTATTGAAATATGGGGTACCATCCCCCCTGAAGGCATATATGTTCGCGGTGAATTTCGCCCATCTGCCCATTGTGTCCACCCTTCCGGTCCGGGCAACAATGAGCTCTTTTCTGCCATCCCCGTCCAGATCGGCAATGAGGGTCATTGGCATTCTCTCCTCCGGCTCGCCGGCTGTTCTCCTCCAAGCGACTAGGTCGTTCCTGACTGAAAATGTCATTGGTCTCCCTGGAACCGAGACCCCGTGAATGAATACCCCGGTGTGGCCGCCCCTGTTCGCCCTGGTGTCCGGAACTGTATAGGGGCCCAATTCAGTGTTGTTGCCCTGATAATAGGGATCGTGAGGGGAGCCAAACCAGTCATAGGGATAGGTTCCCCAGTATTCCAGATCCTGGACATGATCGGCCTCCTCAAGGTCAAGGCCCATGGGCCTAACCGCGTTCATCATGTAATAATCCGTTGATTCTATTATGGCCTGGTCAACATGCCAGACCATGAGTCCTTCGCCTGGCAAAAGAAAATCCCACTCCCCATACATGGGCCCTATGACAACGCCGTCCTTCCAGACAGGCAAAACCGTCCCGTCGCCGTTCAGATCGCGCAGGCGGTTCTCAACCATATAGTATTCCGCGTCATTCAACCTTAGCTTCACGAACCTGGGCGTGCCTTCGTGGCCCACCGAGTCCAGCGAACCCGTCAGGGCACAGGCCGGATAAACCCTCATGGTCGTGTCTGTCTGTTTCGGGGTAATCTCATACCAGATGCTGTCCCCGATGAAACCAACTCCAAAAACATAATTTTTGAAATACCAGTTCATCCAATCAAGCCTGCTCCAGCCAGAATGTAGGACCGGATAAAGACCCGGAGGAATTCCCCTATCCCTGTCTTCAAGATATGGTGCGGAACCCTGAATGTCCCAACCGCCAACCCCTATTCCCTGATAGGAGATGTCATATAGGTCCGGTATCTGCCATATCAGGTGGGTCATCTCGTGGACGAGGGTCGCCTGAAGCCTTATTCGCCAGCCATCCTGGGTCATCTCCTCAGGCATGACGGTGCAGGCCCATATTGTATCCGTTCCATTGTTGGCCAGGAGGTATGGAGACCCAAAATAATAGTAGAATGCCCCGGCAAAAGCGGTTAGAGCCGGAATATCCAGGGGTGTATTATAGGCGACATCGGTCTGGTATGGCGAACCAGCGTGAAAAAGCATCACAACAGGAAGGACACCCTCCATATAGTCAGGTGTTCCGTTCCCGTCCAAGTCATTGAAGTCAACCGTGGGATCGAGGTCTGCTATATCAATAGCGTCTTTTATGAGGAGAACTATACCTTGTGCCCAGAAATCCCAATCGCCATAATAACGCATCCGGTGAGGCAGTTGATATGCGGAATCACGATCATCCGGCTTCACCACATACTCAACCCTGACTCCGCCCATTGTCTCCTCTGAGAAATACTTCTGCGCCATCTCCATCATGCGTTCAAAATAGATCTTGTCGTGCGGTGGGTCGTAATCCAGCTCGCCCTCTGTTCCCTGAGGAACCATGATGAACTTTCCGTCTCCGGTGGTCTCCGGATCATCCGGGACCTCCTTCTGGAACTCTACCCTTAGAACCAAAACCCTCACAACGAGGGGCGAGTTCGCCTTGAGGCCCTGCACCTTCCAGCCGTAATCAATGGGGTTAAGGCAATAGTTAATGGGGGCGAATTCTCGCTGGATATTCATGTCCCTTTGCATCGCCTTTATTCCCTCCGGGCCAAGCTCTCCTGCCACGGCCAGGCCCATGGGTAAAGTAAAAAACAGAACTCTCCTCATATGTAAATTATAACCCACTTACCGTGCAGGATCAAATACTGAGCCTGTCCGTGATCCTTCACCCGGCTGGCCTCTACCTGGCCCCTGATTGACCACTTGCCTTATTCTCTGGGTATGTAGGAGAGGACCAGAAGGATAAATAGCGTCATTAACCTCGGGGAGCTTGAGACAGAACCCGCAGGAAAGCCACTGTGT
>JBMFOM010000017.1:0-24745 GCA_049969615.1 Caldifarciminota bacterium | reverse complement strand
CCACAGAATAGTCCTCGTATGTGAATAGGTCTCGCTGAGAACCCCCTCTGAACATGGTGCCAATTTCTCCCGGCCTTGATTCCTCTTAAGTCCTTACCTATCAATGACTTACGAAAAATGAGGTGTCAAAGATGGGCTAAAGTTGGGTTAGAACCCTGTCCTCTCAGACAAACTGCCCTGGGTTCAAATTTTATCAGGGGTCTCTCTATAAATCTAATCCTAACTGGTCATTCCTCTTTGGCCATAGATTTCTCGGAACGCGCTGATTCCCTCGCGAGGAGCTCTGCCTCTTCCTTTTCGGCCTCAAGAACGATCTCGCGGAACGCGGGAGCGCCGGTACCAGCGGGTATGATGCTCCCTATTATGACATTTTCCTTCAGGCCCCTGAGATCGTCAGTTGCGGCAGATATGGCGGCCATAGAAAGGATCTTTGTCGTATCCTGGAAACTGGCGGCCGCGATAAACGAATCGGTTGAAAGCGCGGCCCTTGTTATGCCCAAAAGGACAACCTTGTGCTGGGCTGGCTTTCCACCTGAGGCAACAACCTTGGCGTTTTCCTCCTTGACTCTAGCAAGGTCCACTAGGTCTCCGGGCAAAAAACGGGTGTCTCCGGGGTCCTCTATCTTGACCTTGCGGAGCATCTGCCTGACGATTATCTCAATGTGCTTATCGTCTATTTCAACTCCCGAAAGCCTGTAGACCTCCTGAATCTGGTCAAAGAGGTATTCCTGAACATACTCCTTGCCCCTGATGCGAAGGAGATCATGGGGGTCTATTGAGCCGGTGGTAAGAGGCTCGCCAGCGTCAACGCTCTCGCCATCGCCAACAAGCAAATAGCGACCATAGGGGACATCATATGAAATGGGGCTACCCTCTCTGGGCACTATCTTTATCTTGAACACGCCCTTTTCCAGGCTCTCAACCGAGACCACGCCGGCTATTTCTGAAACCAGGGCCTTATCTGCCGGGCTTCTGGCCTCAAAGAGCTCCTCAACCCTGGGAAGTCCTCCAGTGATGTCCCTAGTCTTGGCTATGCCGGCGGAGATCTTCGCGATTATCTCGCCTTCCTCAACGAGTGGAGACTCGGCCGTTTTATCGGACTTTATGGCGTCTATGGCCTTGCCAGCAAGCCTGCACTCGTGGACCAGAGCAACCTCTTCCAGGATGTTTCCGGTTTTCTCGTCTAGTATGACCGCCTTTGGATAAAGCCTACGCTGGCGTGAGACTTGGATGACATACTCAACCTTGTTCTCCTCAACGGTCTCGCGAAGGGTTATGTTCGGAACGACATCAACCAGATTGAGCCTTCCTTTCTTGGAAATAAGGATCGGAAGAGCATAGGGTTCCCACTCGCAGAGTATCTCGCCGCGCTCAACCTTCTGACCATCGGAGACAAAGACCCTTGATCCATACGGGATATTGTAATGTTTTTCCCTCTTGCTAGTCTCGTCTTTCAGGACAATAACTCCCTTGCGCGAGAGAACATTTCTAACCTTTTTCTTGCCAGCCAGAAGGAGGTTGCGAAACTCAACCTTTCCGTTGAACGCGGCAGTGTGCGCGGCCTGCTGGGCTATTCGCTCCGAAACGCCGCCAGTGTGGAATGTTCTCAGGGTGAGCTGGGTTCCGGGCTCCCCTATGGACTGAGCGGCCATCACGCCAACAGCCTCGCCTATTTCAACGGGCCGTCCGGTGGCGAGGTTTCTACCATAGCATTTCGCGCAAAGCCCGCGCTCAGCCTCGCAGTAGAGGACGGACCTGATGGTGACTTCATCAATGCCAGAGGCATCTATCCTCTCGGCGGCTTCCTCGTCTATTTCCTGACCCTCAGCCACTATCAGCTCGCCGGTCTCCGGATCCCTGATGTCATCAAAGGCCACCCGTCCTATTATTCTCTCTGAGAGGGGTTTTATGACAGTCTCGCCCTCCTTCAAGGCACTCATGCGTCTTCCTTGGACTGTTCCGCAATCCTCCTGGGTGATGGTGACCTCCTGCGCGACATCAACCAACCGGCGCGTCAGGTGGCCGGCGTTTGCGGTCTTAAGCGCGGTATCAGAGAGGGATTTCCTGGACCCGTGGGTTGAAATGAAGTATTCCATGGATGAGAGGCCCTCTTTGAGGGATGAGAGGATCGGGGTCTCTATTAGGTCACCTATCTCGCCTTTCTTGACAGGTCTTGCCATGAGGCCTCTCATACCAGCCAGCTGGCGAACCTGGTCCATGTTGCCCCTGGCTCCGGAAGTAACTATCAGGTGGATGGGATTAAAGCCTTCCCTATCCTCTGACATGCACTTGGACAGCTCGCGCTTGACCTCCTCGGTCGTCCTAGTCCAGATGTCCAGGATGTTCTGATAATGCTCTGCCCTGGAGAGCACCCCCTCCCTGAAAAGGGAGTTGACCCTTTCCACCTCATCAAAGGCCTTTTTAAGGATCTTGGACTTGTTGGGCGGAACCAGGAGATCGTCTATCCCAAAGGTGAGGGCCGCCACCGTGGCATAATGAAACCCCATGTCCTTAAGATTATCCAGCAGTCGCGTGGTCTCCATGGTCCCAAGGAGCTTGAAGCACCTCGCCACCAGGTTCTGGATGGATTTTTTGTCTTGGGTCTCGTTGAGATAACCAAGTTTTACTCTGAGCTTCTGTGGCAGTATGCTGTTGAAAAGGAGTCGGCCGACCGTAGTTTTTATGGGGATGAACCTAGCCCCTGAAGCTGTGTCCAGCGGGTCACCTTCCTCTCTTATCATGACCGTTATGGGAGAGTTGAGTCCGACCAGACCGGAATCATAGGCCAAAACGGCCTCAGTCCAATCAGAAAAAGCCCTTACGGGTTCACCGTCAAATCCCCTAGGTTTAGTCAGATAAGAGAGGCCGGCGACCATGTCCTTTGAAGGTGCGGCAAGGGGCTTTCCGTGCGCGGGAGACATGATGTTGTGGGGCGCATAGAGAAGGTAATAGCTCTCTGACTGGGCCTCCAGGGATATTGGAACATGAACAGCCATCTGATCGCCATCAAAGTCAGCGTTAAACGCTGAGCAGACAAGGGGATGAATCTTTATGGCCTTTCCCTCAACCAGAATAGGATCAAACGCCTGGACAGAGACCCTGTGAAGGGTTGGGGCGCGATTCAGCCATATGGGGTGTCGCCTGGTCACATCCTCAAGCATCTCCCAGACGCCTTCGTGCCTTCTCTGAAGGAGCTTGCGGGCACTCTTTGAGCTCTTGGCGAGACCGCTGTCCTCCAGCTTGCGCTCAATGAAGGGTTTAAACAGCTCAACCGCCATCTCCTTCGGAAGGCCTGCTTGGTTGAGCTTGAGCTCCGGGCCTACAACGATAACCGAACGGCCAGAATAGTCAACCCTCTTGCCGAGGAGGTTTCTGCGCAGACGGCCGTGTTTCCCCCTGAGGATATCCGAGAGGGACTTGAGCTTCCTGCCACCCCTCCCGACGACCGGCTTCTTGCGCCTGGAGTTATCAAGGAGCGCGTCAACAGCCTCCTGGAGCATGCGTTTCTCGTTCCTGAGAATTATCTCAGGAGCGCGTATGTCCATCATGTGCTTGAGCCGGTTGTTCCGTGATATGACATGCCTGTAGAGGTCGTTCAAATCGGATGTTGCATACCTGCCGCCCTCAAGCGGAACCAGGGGCCTGAGATCCGGCGGGATAACGGGCAGGACATCAAGGATCATCCAGGCCGGGTTGTTTCCGGAGTTCAGGAAGGCCTCAACTATACGCAGTTTCTTAAGGAGCTTTGCCCTCTTGAGAGCGGAGCGCTCCACCTTCAGGTAGGTCTGCAATTCTATGTATAGCTTCTCCAGGTTTGTCATCCTCCTGCCATCAGAGAAGGTAGTCTCCTGATAAAGCTCCTCAAGGAGCTTCTTTATGGGCGGCGCGCCCATCTCAGCCACAAAGGATGCGGGGCCGAACTCCTCCTTCTTTTCCCGGTAATCGGTCTCCGAGAGTATCTGACCCTTCTCAAGCGGGGTATCTCCAGGGTCAGTAACTATGTAGGCATCGTAATAGAGAACATCCTCCAGGTCCAGCTTGTTAACATCAAGAAGGGTAGCGATGATTGATGGGGAAACCTTGTAGAACCATATGTGTGCGACAGGAACAGCGAGCTTCACATAGCCCATCCTTTCCCTGCGAACCTGGCTGGTGGTGACCTCTACGCCGCACTTTTCGCAGACTATCCCCGAATAGCGCTTGCCCTTGTAGTGGCCGCACGCGCACTCATAGTCCTTCGTGGGACCGAATATCCTTTCGCAGAAAAGGCCTCGCTTCTCTGGCCTCTGGGTCCTGTAGTTTATGGTTTCGGGGAACTCAACCTCTCCGAGACCCTCCTCTCCCCTCTCCCTGCCCTTGCGCTCCGCGTATGACCAGAGCATTATGGTCTCAGGGCTGGCGAGGGAAATAGAAATCCCCTTGAGGTTCATAGGGGACACATCCGTTATGTTGTCCGTCTTGAGTCTAGCCATCTTATTCTCCCTCCTCTTCCTCTGTAAAGACCTCCACATCCAGCGCGAGGCCCTTCAATTCCTTGAGCAGAACCCCGAAGGACGCGGGAAGGGATGGTTTTGGCGGGTCCTGTCCGCCCCTGAGTATGGACTTGTAGAGGGCGTTTCTGCCTTTGATGTCGTCAGATTTGACCGTCAACATCTCCTGGAGTGAGTAGGCAGCTCCGTGTGCCTCAAGGGCCCAAACCTCCATCTCGCCGAACCTCTGGCCGCCGAAGTGAGACTTTCCACCGACGGGCTGTTGGGTTATCAGGGAGTAAGGACCTATTGCCCTGGCGTGTATCTTATCCTCTACCATGTGCGAGAGCTTCATCACATAGATATAGCCGACCATGGCCGGCTCAAGGAAACGCTGGCCGGTTCGGCCATCCCTGAGATAGACTTTGCTGTCCTCCGGGAGGCCAGCCAGCTTCAATTGGGATTTCACCTCGTCTATGGAGATTCCCTCAAACACCGGGGTGGCATATCTTATGCCGTTTTTAGCGAGCTCCCTGGCGTGATCCATTATCCAGGAATCCGTGGCGTTATTGAGCCAACGCGTGAGGTTCTTGTCGTGTTGAATCTTGTAAAGCGCGAGGAGGAAGTCCTTGACCTTTTTCGGATTGCCCTCCTCCACGAGCTCCGCCAGGCGCTTCGTGTTCTCAACCGCGGCCCAGCCGAGCATGGTTTCCAGTATCTGGCCCACATTCATCCTTGAAGGAACCCCAAGCGGGTTCAGGACAATGTCCACGGGAGTGCCATCATCAAAAAAGGGCATGTCCTCATCCGGGACTATCTTGGCACAGACACCTTTGTTCCCGTGGCGGCCAGCTATCTTGTCTCCGACCTGGAACTTTCGCTTCTCAGCTATATAGACCTTTATCAACTGGCGAACGCCGGCCGGGAGTTCGTCTCCGCGGTCAAGACTTTCCATCTCAACCCTGAGGTCCTCCTCTATGTCCAGAAGGCGCCTCTTCGCGTTTTCCATGGTCTTTAGGAAGACCTCATAGGCCTCAGTTTTGACGAACCTAACCTCTGGCCAGACAACATCCCTAATGGGGTGATATTGATGGAAGAACTCGCGCGTGAAGGGTTTTCTGCGAGGCCAGATGATGTTTCCCTCTTTGTCCTTGATGGAATGGAAGGGTTTTACCCCCTCCTCGCCCTCCGGGGCCAGCGCGTCAGCCAGGTTCTCACGCAGTTGTCTGATGACCTCCTGTCTTGCAAACTTAAACCGCTCCTCAGCCTCGGCCTTGCGCTCCCTTATTACCCTCTGGGACAGAGGGTCTTCCTTCATTTTTGTGAGAACAACCACATCAACGACAACACCATGTATACCGGGTGGCACCCGGCGCGATGTGTCCTTAACATCCTTGGCCCTCTTGGAGAATATAACGTATATGAGGCGCTCCTCCGGGGTAAGGTCTCTCTCGCCCTTTGGGGATACCTTGCCGACGAGTATATCGTCCGGTTTTACCTCGGCTCCAACCCTGATTATTCCATATTCATCCAGGTTCTTCAGGGCGTCTTCGGAACCCACATAGGGCAGGTCTCGGGTGACCTCCTCGGGTCCCAGCTTCGTATCCCTGACCTCAACCTCAAATTCCAGTATGTGGATTGAGGTAAGGAGGTCTTCCTTCACGACCCTCTCGGATATGATGACCGCGTCCTCGTAATTATAGCCATACCAGGGGATAAAAGCAACGGAGAGGTTCTTGCCGAGAGCCAGCTCGCTATCAGCCACGCTCACGCTCTCTGCTATGACATCTCCCTTCTTCACCCTCTGCCCAGGCATCACGACAGGGCGCTGGTCTATTATGGTGTCCTGGTTTGAGCGCTGGAACTTGACCAGTTCATAGACATCCGGCATCCTGGCGCTCTTTGGATGTATAACGATGCTTTTTGGTCCTATCTCCTTGACCGTGCCTGTCCCTTTCGCTATAACGGGGCGCGCCCTGGACTCCACGGGTTTGGCGAGCATATCGCCTTTCTTGACCTCCTGACCTACAATCACCACTGGCCTGTGGTGTTCGTTTATCTCATAAATCTCGGGTGCCTGCTCACGCTCTATGACTATACGGCTTGAATCCACCTCCTTGACAATGCCGGGCCTCTTTGCCAGAACAAGACAGCCGGAGTCCCTGGCAACCCTCGCTTCCATGCCGGTCCCAACGCAGGGCGGTTCAGGAACCAGCAGGGGAACAGCCTGCCGTTGCATGTTGCAACCCATGAGGGCACGGTTGGCGTCATCGTGCTCAAGGAAGGGTATCAGGGAAGCCGATGGTGAAACAACCTGGCGAGGCGAGACATCCATGAACCCCAGATGATCCCTGGAAACAAGAACATAGTTTCTGTTGTATCGGCAGAGAACGGTGGAGTGTGATATGGAACCGTCCCTGAGAAGTATATCCTTTGGAGCTATCGCGCTCTCTATCTCCTCGTGGGGAGCAAGGTTCTTTACCTCCTCGGTTATCTTTCCATCGGCCACCTTTCTCAGAGGTGTCCTGATGAAACCCATCTCATCAACCACAGCATAGTTTGTCAGGGACATCAGAAGCCCTATGTTCTGTCCCTCAGAGGTCTCTATGGGACAGAGCCTGCCGTAGTGGGACGGGTGGACATCCCTGACATCAAAACCAGCGGTTTCCCTTGTCAGGCCGCCTCTTCCCAGGGCAGAAAGCCTTCTCTTGTGGGTGAGTTCAGCCAGGGGATTCACCTGATCGAGGAACTGGGAAAGCCTGTCCTGTGTGAAGAAGGAAAGTATGGAAGCGCTGACGAGTCTGGGATTAACAAGCCCTTTTGGCGAGAGCTCCTTCTCTTTGTCGCCAAGAAGCATCCTCTCTTTTATGGCTTTTGAGAGCCTTATGAACGCTGTCCTGAAGTGCTCGTAAAGCATCTCCCCTACCCTGCGCACACGACGATGGGAAAGGTCATTGACATCATCCTCCTCCTCGGCCCCCTTGTAGAAGTTTATCAAACGTTTGAGGATGACCACCAGGTCCTCGTGTGTGAGGTTCATGACATCCGATGACGGGGATGAAGCAAAACCCATCTCTTCGTGCCTCAGGCGCAGGTTCAGCTTGTATCTGCCGACTGCTCCTAGGTATAGCTTATCCGGTGAGAAGAAGAAAGAGTGGATGAACTCAACGGCCTCCTGGCTATCCTTTGGCGGGGTATATCTCAGGGTCCTGTATATGTTGGAGAGGGCTTTGTCAGGTTCCTTAATCCTGTCCTGCTTGAGGGTGGAGACCATCACTTCAACCTCTGGCTCGTTCAGGTCATAGACCTGAACCTCTTTGATCCCGTGCTTGATGAGTTCAGATACGGCTTCGGAATCAAGAGCTCCCATAACCTCAACCAGGACCTCGCCGGTCTCCGGATTGGCTATGTCTTTGGCAGAGATTAAATTCGGATTGTCTTCTGGTATTTCCGAAAGGGAAACGGTTCTCGGTTCAAGCAGGAGAGAGAGTATCTCCTCCGAGGTTTTGAAGCCGAGGGCCTTCAGGAGCCTGGTTATGGGGAGTTTCTTCCGTTTGGATATTGTGAAGCTGAGGACCTTTGTCCCGTCTATGTGGAACCTTATCCACGGCCCGCGATATGGAACCAGGAGCGCGGAGTATATCTGGGTCTCTTTTTCCTCAAGCTCATAATAAACGCCTGGACTCCTGTGTAATTGGGAAACGACGACGCGCTCCACGCCGTTTATTATGAAGGTTCCGCGCTCGGTCATGTAGGGGATGTCCGCGAAATAGACGCTCTGCTCAACTGCCTCGCGTGTCTCGCCCTTGATCTTGCCGGTCTTCGGGTCTTTCTTAACCAGACGCAGTTTAAGCCGAATGGGCACAGCGTAGGTGAGGTTTTTCTTTATGGCCTCCTCCTCGCTCATTTTTGGCTTACCAAGGGTATAACTAATATACTCCATCTGGTATTTGCCCTGGAGGCCCTCTATGGGAAAAACCTCGCTGAACAGCCCATGCAATCCCTCTTTAGCCCTCTTCTCCGGCTCCACATCCTCCTGGAGAAAGCTGCGGTAGGACTCCAGCTGGACCATGAGAAGATCGGGCATTGGATAAGGCTCTTCCCGAGCCCCTATCCTTCTGGGTATTCTGGCCATTATATCACCACCTGGCTTGGTTAATGGCTATCATTCCAGACAAGGATTCTAGTCCTACTCCGGGAAATGACAACCGTGAACCCATTGGTTCACTTTATCTCCACGGTGGCTCCGGCCGCTGTCAGCTGCTCCTTTATCTTTTCTGCCTCGTCTTTAGAAACGCCTACCTTCAGTGGTTTGGGCAGGCTATCAACCAGCGCCTTGGCCTCCTTGAGATCTAGGCCAGTTATTGACTTGACCTCTTTGAGAACAGGTATTTTGTTGGCGCCTGCGCTCACGAGAATAACATCAAAGCTGTCCTTTTCCTCTGCTTCTGGTTGGGCCGCGACGGCTCCGGCAACCGCTCCGGGAACAGCCGCAACAGCAACGGGCGCGGCGGCTGTCACTCCGAACTTGTCCTCCATGGCTTTCACGAGCTCAGCGAGCTCAAGAACCGTGAGATTACCGACAGCTTCCACTATCTCTTCAACGCCAAGTTTCTTCTCAGGCATCTAAAGCCTCCTTTTTTCCTTTTTAGGCCTCCTCCGAGGCCCTGTTTTCCCTGATAGCATTCAGGGCATAGACAAGCTTAGTTAGCAATCCTTTGAGAACATAGACCGGCCCAGCCAGCTGGGCATAGAATATCCCCGCGACCTTGGCCCTGAGCTCCTGCGATGATGGGAGCCTGGAAAGGGTATCCAGATCCTGGCCTCCGATGACCCGACCGGCCAGGACTCCCGCCTTCAGGGCGCCGACCCCTTTTTCGCTCGTCAACTCATTGAATATTCGGACAGGAGCCACCTCATCCCCCATGGCATAGATTACGGCATTCTGGCCATCAATCTTCGTGGCCAGCTCTTCCATTTTCATGTCGGCGAGAGCCCTCTTCAAGAGGTTGTTCTTGACGACACGGATGCCGGAATCAGCGCTCCGGAGGGTTCTCCTGAGTTTGGTGAACCCACTCACATCAATGCCTCTGAAGTCTGCCAGATAAAAAGCCGTGGAGGAGGACAAGGTCTCCCTCAGCTTCTCAACAGCCTTAACCTTCTCTGGCCTTGGCTCTCGCTTTATGGGCTGACGGGCTGTATCCTTCAATTTCTTGGTCATATTTTCACTCCTCTTTTTCTGAGAGCCTCCGCTATATCGGTTAGGGATACCCTTACCGACGGGCCCATGGCCGGCGAAAGATAAGCGGATTTTATGTATGTGCCTTTTGCGGTCTGGGGTTTGGCCTTCACTAGCTCCTCAACCAAAGCCATGAAGTTTTCAAACAATTTTTCCGCACCAAACGAGGTCTTGCCTATGGGAACATGGATATTGGCGCCTTTGTCAACCTTGAATTCCACGCGGCCGGCCTTCAGCTCCCGGACCGTTATGCCGACCTCCTTTGTGACGGTCCCGGCCTTCGGGCTGGGCATGAGCCCCCTCGCGCCAAGTATCTTTCCAAGCTTGCCAACCTCAGGCATCGCTTCTGGACTGGCAACTGCCACATCAAAATCAAGCCAACCGCCCTTTATCTTCTCTATGTAATCGGCAAAACCAACCATGTCCGCGCCTGCTTCCTTTGCCTCGGCTTCCAGGCTAGGCTCCTTGGTGAGAACGAGAACACGCACCTGCTTTCCCGTTCCATTAGGCATGACGACCGTTCCCCTGACGGATTGATCCGATTTCTTTGGGTCTATTCCAAGGTTAAAGGATGCCAGGACGGTTTCCGCGAACTTCGCTGAGGAGAGCTTCTCCGCAATTATACGACAAGCCTCCTCCGGCGAATACTCGGCTGAGGGGTCATATTTTTTCAGGAGCGCCATGTATCTTTTACCGCGTCTTGCCATTCTAGTCCTCCACTACCTTTATGCCCATTGACCTGGCGGTGCCTTCAATGATGCGCGTCGCGGCCTCAAGGTCATTGGCGTTGAGGTCCTCCATCTTTTCTCTAGCTATCTCAACAACCTTTGAGCGTTTTATGGTGGCAACAATGGATTTCCCGGCCTCGCCAGAGCCCTTCTCCAAGCCAGCCGCGCGCGCCAGAAGAACAGATGCCGGTGGGGTCTTCATGATGAAGCTGAAGCTCCTGTCCTTGTATATCTCCACTACAACAGGTATCACGAGGCCGGGTTCCTTGTTCTTGGTGGCCTCGTTGAACTCCCTTATGAACCCGCCTATATCAGCACCATGCTGACCGAGAGCCGGCCCCACCGGCGGCGCTGGGGTGGCCTGGCCCGCGGGCAGTTGTAGTCTTACAACAGCTACAATTTCCTTCTTTTTCTTCGGTGGCATATCTCTCTCCCTACCTCCCCGACGCCCTTTCCACCTGGATGAAATCAAGCACAACAGATGTAACACGGCCGAAGAAGGTTATCTCCACCTTCATCTTGCCCCTTTCGGGGAATATCTCCTTTATCTCGCCCTCCATGCCGGCAAATGGTCCCTCAACTACCTTGACCCTCTCTCCCATCAGGAAGGGGACCTCCTGTTTCTTCTTTTCCTTTTCCCGCTCCTGCGTTTCAAGGATCTTAGATACCTCAGCGTCCGTGAGGGTCAGGAAGGTATATTTTATCTCTCGCCTGTCTTTCTCCTTCGCGAGGATAGGCTTGGCTAGGCCGGTTGAAGACAGGAGTTCAAGCACCTCGCCCACAACCGGATCGTCCTCGGAATTATGTTCTATCTCAACCAGAACATATCCTTTGAACAATGGCTTCTCCTCAAGGAGCCTTTTGCCCTTCTTGACCCTTGGTATGGTCTCTGTGGGAATTAGGATACTGATTATCCTATCTTCAAGGCCGTTTTCTACCCTGAGCTTCTCAAAGAGACCCTTCACCGTGTTCTCACGGCCAGATTGTGTCCTGAAGGCATACCACTTTCGCATGTCTCACCTGAGAACAAAAGCAAGGAGACGGGAAAAGATGAGGTCAAGAACCCATATATAGAGGGTCACAAAACCGGATACCAGAAAGACAGCCGCTGTACCGCCCAGGATTGAGTCCCTGGTCGGCCAGGTGATCCTCCGGAGCTCCGCAACCACATCCTGGAGAAACTTAATACCCCGCATGGGGTTCAGACTGGCAAGCTTCACAGCTTGACCTCCTTGTGCAGGGTGTGACGCTTGTCCCACTTGCAGTACTTTTTCAGCTCCATCTTCTGTTTCTTATCCTTGTTTCGGGTGGCGATGTAGTTTTTACGCTTGCACTCCTGGCAAACTAGAGCCACTTTTACTCTCATAAGCTCTCCTCTTCAAACAGGGCTGGAGGGAGTTGAACCCCCAACCGCCGGATTTGGAATCCGGTGCTCTGGCCAGTTGAGCTACAGCCCTTCATTTTCAAATCTCGCCGTTCATCCCCATCGCCGGAACGGTTCCTAAAATGCGGCCGAGCCTCATCGGCCAGGCACGCATCCACCAAAGCACCCCCGACAGGATTCGAACCTGTGGCCTACGGTTTAGGAAACCGTCGCTCTATCCTTCTGAGCTACGGGGGCTATCCGTATCTTATCTCAAAGTCCGCGAACTCGCCCCCTTCGCCTGGCAGTTCCCGGACATCCATCCTGTCAACCCGGGCCGATGGTGGGCCAACACGGGCCCAGTCCAGGAAACGCCGAACAACTTCCTCTGGGCCGCTAACAACCGCGTGAACACGGCCATCCGGCAGGTTCCTGACAAAACCAACCAAACCCAAGCTTCTCGCGGTCTTCTGCGTGTAATAACGAAAATTTACGCCCTGAACCAAACCTTCAAAATAGATCTCCACTTGCATCCGGCCGCGAGGCTCAGATTATAATGCGTGCGGCCGGAGGTTTGCAAGCGCGCTGAGGGTCGGGTTAAACTCTCAGGGTGATTTGGACGCCGGGCAGGTTGATTTATTATGGAATATTTGAAGCGCTTAGAAAGAGCGCGAGTCCAAGGAAACTTCCCGTGCCGGTCATATCCGTTGGCAACCTGACTATGGGCGGGACAGGCAAGACGCCGTTGGTCATCCATATCGCAAGGAACATGCCGGGCGCGGCCGTTCTGTCAAGGGGATACGGCGGCCGAGGCAGGGGCACGAGGGAGGTTTTTGTGGACTCTGATCCGCGTGATGTTGGGGACGAGCCGGTCATGATGAGGATCAAGGCGAATTGTCCGGTCTTTGTCGGAAGGAACAGGGTGGAGTCCGGCCAAAAGGCAATTGCTGGGGGGGCAAGGGCCCTAATCCTGGATGATGGGTTTCAGTACTGGAACATAGTGAAGGATACGGAGATACTCGTGTTCTCTGCGAAAGAGCTGGAAAAGGGGGTTCATCTCCTGCCCTGGGGAAGGTGGAGGGAACCCCTTTCAGCAGTGAAAAGGGCGGATATAGCCATAATCAACTACAAGCTGGCACCAATACCGGAGGGGCTTCCGGACATCGGGATAAGGGCGATCGCTATGAGATACAGGCTGGAAACCGACCTGACGGGAAAGAGGGTTTTTGGGTTCTGCGGCCTGGGGGATAACGGGTCTTTCGTTGGGGCGCTGAGAGCCGCCGGGGCGGAAATAGTCGGTTTCAGGGGATTCCGCGATCATCATCCATATTCCGTGAGTGAGATAGAGCGCATTTTGGCAGACGCGGAGCAATTAAACGCCATCGCAATCACATCCTCAAAGGATATGGTTAGGATACCCGGCGACCTCAGGGCCGGATTAATGGAACTGGGGATAATGGTTGAACTTCACCCAGCTGGAGCATTATCCTTTGAGCATGACCAGTTTGTTCTTGGTAATCCTGTTTCAGGGTGAGATAAGGGACATCTATAACAAAGCAATGGAACTCTTCAACCAGGGTGAATACGATGCCGCTGAAAGAGAACTGAAAAAAGCGCTTGCACAATCTCCAGACTCTTCTTATCTGCATGAGGCCCTCGCAGACCTGTACTATGAGATGGAGAGGTTGGAGGAATCCCTCTCCGAATACCTTAAAACCCTTGAGCTTGACCCGGAGAATGCGAACGCGGCGTTCAGCGCGGCATATATCTATCAGCAGTGGGAGATATATGACTCCGCGAGATATTATTACAGGTTATCCATAAAGATAGAACCCTCTGACCCAGGAGCGCACCTGAACCTGGGCAATGTGCTTTGGGATATGGGGGATTTGAGGGGAGCCAGGGCCGAATACATGGAGGCAGTGAGACTTGAACCGACATACGCCAAAGCGCATTACAACCTGGGTCTCCTTTACAGGAACCTGGGCTTGGATACAATGGCGGAATACCACTACTTAGAAGCTATTGCCTCAGAACCGGATGATTATGACACCAGGTGGAACCTCGCCATCCTGTATGAGGACATGGAGAGATACCCGGAGGCCGCGGAACAACTGGAAAAACTCCTGGAGTATTACCCAGATAACCTGAACGTAATGTATGAGCTGGCCACCGTCAAGGAAAAAACTGGCGAGAAGGCTGAAGCGAAGACGATTTACAAGCAAATAATATCATCTGATCCTGAATACGGGGAAGCCTACTACAGGATGGCAGTCCTCCTGGGAGCCGCGGAGGAATCGGATGAGTGGTCGGGTGAGGAGATGGGGATTAGCACCGGCGGCGAGGAGCACCCAGCGTTCTGGGGCTTAGGGGTTTCATATGACTCCAGATATTACCAGAGATATGACTACAGGGACACGGTGATAAAAACGGATATACCAGCGGCCCAGCTCTACGGATGGTGGGGGAAATACATAGGCACCACAATGGCCACATACCTGGATGTCGGCGCCAATTATCCCACGATGTTCAGGGGCGGAGAGGATGGCTATGGCAACTTTGACAACTATGACCTGTCCTGGGAGCTACTGCGATACTTTACGGGTTGGACATTTGATTTCGGTCTTCGGACCAGATATTATCCAAAATTTCCGGCAAATCAGCAGGAAAACTCCCTCTATACCCGGCTAGTGGCTGGAACATACATATTCCTGCCCTGGATTGATATAGACATATTCACGGTCTGGAGTCCTCAACAGCGCTATCTGCGCGAGGCATTCTGGTGGGAAACCAGCCTATCCGGGGACATGCAACACGGGGAATTCAAGAGCGAGCTATCGTTCTGGCAAATGTGGGACACCCATAACGAACGTACCGGCGGTGCCACATTTGAGCTTGACGGGACATCCTTGACATACAAGCTCAGCTATCAGAAAAAGGGTCTCTCCGCGGGAATAGGCGCGGGCTATTATATGTATCGTCCTTTCGCCGAAAGGGTTCACAGCGACCCGTCGCCCGGAATCTTCTACTTCTTCAGTCTGAGCTATTCAAAGTAAAAACCGTATTTCCCGTGCGGCTCGCGTAACAAATGGTGAACCAGGATTGACAGGATTGAAAAGATTCCAGCGCAAAATCCTAGAAACTCATCTTAATCTCTATTACACCCTATTCTCTGGCCAGTGTTTTGGATGGGATAGGGAATCAGGTGAGGAAGGGTGGTTTTCTGGGTTCTTCCGGTGGGAGGGGACAACCTGCCGCGCCCGGATGAAAAGACATGGCGAGCTGATACTCTGCGAGACGGACGCTGGGGAGAGGTGGTTCCAGACATATTTCAACCTTGGCGTGGACATAAATGAGGTCTATGCAAGCTTTCCGGACGATCCGAAGCTGGCGGAGGCCATAGAAAGGTTCAGGGGGATGAGGGTCCTGTGTCAGGATCCCTGGGAAACCCTCGTCTCGTTCACTATTTCCCAGAACAACAACATAAAACGCATAAGGCTCGTCCTGAGACGCATGGTTGAGGCCTTCGGCCGTTTCCCGGAGCCAGAGGATATGCTCTCGGAAAAATTGCTTCTGAGGCTGGGCCTCGGCTACAGGGCAAGGTATCTTGTTGGAATATCCGAAAAGGTCATCTCCGGAGAATTTGACCCCAAGGAACCGATTGATTCGGAGACAGAAGATGGGCTGGCCAGGCTCCTGTGCCTTCCTGGTGTGGGCAAAAAGGTCGCTCACTGCACCCTGCTCTATGGGTATGGCGTGAACAACGCGTTCCCGGTTGACAGGTGGATCAGGAAGGCCGGTGAACCCGGCTTGGACTACGGCCCATACGCTGGCTGGGCGCAGTTATACCTCTATGTGCTGGCAAGGGATATGGGTGGGGAAATGTAACGATCCCGCGCGGGTATCCGTCAAACGTTTTGTTGAGGCACCCCCAACCAAAACGATATACTTTTGAAAATAAAGGAGGCTTAAGATGATCGTCTTGCTCTTACTCTCTTTTTACGAGAGCAACTCCGTTGCAACAGCGGAAAGGCTCCAGGGTGCGTTCGCCAACCCCGCGGCCCTGGGCGTGAAAACCGGCTGGCAGTGCATCCTGGGCTACAACCTCTCGGACACGATCTGGTCCGCGGGAATGGGCCTATGGGGAATGGGCCTCAGCTGGACCGGAAACAGCGACGAGTCAAGCTGGCGGATCTCAGCAGGCCAGGAGCTCTGGCGCCAGACCCTTTGGCTAGGAACGACCTGGCATCCGGAAAACGGAGGCCTGGACTACGGCCTCCTCTTGAGGCCACACAGGTATATATCCGGGGGCTTTGTAATCAGGGACGCGTTCAGGGACAAAAGGACGTTTTCAGGGGGTATCGGAATGAGACCACTCTGGGATAGGTTCACCCTGTTCGGCGACGTTGATTTCAAGGATTCTATCACGGCATGGCGCGCGGGCGCGGCCCTTGAGTTCCTGCCCGGCATGATATTGCACGGATACTATGCTGACGATAAAATCCTCTCGTTGGGCCTTGATTGGTCACTAGGCAAGACGAGGCTCTCCGGCAATGGTTCGTCCGAACTTGGCGCGGATACACTCTCTCCGGAGTTCAACGAGGTCCAGCTTGAGCTATCCGGAACCGCGTATCCCGCGCTCTCCGTGCCACAAAAGAAGTGGCTTGATGTGACGGTCCGAGGGCCCTATTCCGAGGACGGCAGGGCATTCATAGGCTCAGAGCCGACATTCTATAATTTCGCTTCAATGCTTGACTCGGCCGCACGGGACCCGGCTATATCCGGGATGTTGGTTAGGCTTGAGGGGAACCCAAGCGCGGCGCAGGTTGAGGAGCTCCGAGGGATAATCAAGAAGGCCCGGAAAAACGGCAAGTTCGTGGTTTTTTATGCTGACGCCATGGGCATGGGCCAGGTCTGGCTTGCTTCCGCGGGGAACAGGATAGTCATGCCGCCGTCGGGAGAACTCGTGTTCCCCGGGCTCAAGGGCGGGAATTACTACCTGAAGGGCGCGCTTGACAAGCTCGGGCTTTATGCGGATTTTGAACGTATCAAGGAATACAAGACAGCGGCGGAACCACTCACCTCTGACACCATGTCCACCGCACAAAAGGAGCAGTATTCCGCGATCCTGGACGATATATACAACAACCTAGTTGATTACCTGGCCGAGGGAAGGACCATGCCCCCGGAGAGCGTGGATGCGCTCGTTGATGTTGGGTTCTTCTCCGCGCCAAAAGCGTTGTCCGCTGGCCTCATTGACACCACAGCATACGAGGATGAGCTGGAGGACGTGGTCAAGGGCTACGCTGGCGGAAAGGTCAAACTGGTCAAGGCAGAGAGGTATTTCTCCAGGAGGAAAATCCCAAGGGCATGGCGAGGGGATGAGCCGGTAATCGCCCTGATAGTGGCAGAGGGAAGCATCGTCTCCGGAAGGGGTGGTGTGAGCCTCATCGGCGGCAAGAGCATGGGTAAGGAGGTAGCGGAGGCAATGCAGAAGGCCAGAAAGGATAAAAGGGTCAAGGCAGTGGTGTTCCGGGTCAACTCAGGGGGAGGCAGTGCCCTCGGCTCTGACCTGATATGGCGGGAGGTCTATCTGACCGCGAAGGAAAAACCGGTCATAGTATCAATGGGGGATGTTGCCGGAAGCGGCGGATATTACATATCCTGTGCGGCCACCAGAATCCTCGCGACCCCTTCCACTATAACGGGATCCATAGGTATAATTACCGGAAAGATAGTAATGAAGGACCTCTTCGCGAAGATAGGCGTGACAAAGCCCTTGGTGACCACGGGACACAAACATACCCTCATTTGGGAAGAGACCAGAAAGTTCACGGACGAGGAGCGCAAATTCGTGCAGGCCATGCTCCAGGAGGGATACGACGATTTCACGAGAAAGGTCTCATGGGGAAGAGGGATAACCCAGGACTCGGTCAACGCCATAGGCAGGGGCAGGATATGGTCAGGCATAACCGCGAAGCAGATAGGCCTGGTTGACCAGCTCGGCGGCCTGACGGACGCGATAGCGGTCGCGAAGGAGCAAGCCAAGCTCAAGGACGCCAATGTCGTGTTTTATCACCCGAGTGGAGGCTCGCTCCTCTCATCCCTCAGGAACCTGGGCGTGGCTCTCTCTTGGTTCCAGCAAAAGCTCGGCCCAACTGTTTCATACATTGAAACCATAGAGGAAGACGAGCTCTTCTACTACATGATGGAGCCAGTTGATATAGAATAGCAAAAGGTTAGCCCCCAGCACCAGCCTGGGGGTTTCGAACCGTCTAAAATCCGGGCAGTCTTTGGACTTATTTGACTGGCAGACGATAACCGGAAACTAATATAATTTCCCTCTGGCCGGCTATATTCTCGCTCTGGCACTTTGGCTGGTGGTAACCCTAGCAGTTATCACCATAGCGATATGGTTATCAAAAAGATTCGGCCTTATCCTGCTTGAGGTCATGCACGCCTTGCTCGTGGTCACCGCGAATATCACGGTCTATAAGACCTTCACCATAGCCGGCCTTATCTTCACGGGCGGAGACCTAACCTACAACTCCGCTTATTCGCTCCTTGATGTCATACACAGGCGCGGGGGATACGAGCGTTCAAAGCGTCTCATCTGGATAACCCTCGCCGCAAACATCGCGGTCGCGCTGTTTCTCTGGACCGTCTCCCTGATACCCAGGGGGCCTGACGATTTCCTTGGCCAGGCCTTTGACACCCTTTTTAGGATGGATCTGCGGATAGTCGCATCGTCCATGTTCTCGTTCCTAGTATCCTCAAGGGTTGATGTGTGGGTGGCGCACAAAGTGAACATAGAGAAGAGGTTCTTCCTGGCGTTCGTGCTGTCAAACCTGGCCTCCGCGGTGATTGATTCTGTCCTCTTTAACACCCTCGCTTTCTGGGGCATCCTACCGCTTCTGCCTCTGATCGCAGGTCAGTTCGTGATAAAGATGCTGGTGACCCTTTCAAACTTCCTATTCATAATCTACTCCAGGTGGCTTGAGGGAAGGGTAAGGCCCCATCCAGATAAAGAACTCTCTGCAACTCGCAACCCCTGAGCCGCAAACATTATCCTTTAAGATGTGATTGATCTTTCCTCGGCCTACAACGGCAAGGTTTTCCTGGGAGAACTGCCGGCCACGGTTGACGACCCCCTGGGAGAACTCGCCCTGCTCGCGCCAGGCGGCCCGAACAGGAAGGTTTTCGTTTCTCAGAGCGCGGAAAGGGCCATGCATGTTGCGATGGCGCGGCTTGAAGGACCTTGGACCAGGTATGGCGGGTTCGTTCCCGGGGGAGTCGGGACGATCCTCGTTGACCCTCTGGAATGGGGAAAGCATTTGCCGGGCCTCGCGGAGATGTGCCGGGAGAAACGAGTGAACCTGGTCTCGGACGAACGCATGACCTCCCCCGGCCTTTCCGGCCACCCATTCCTCTGCGAGGCATTCGGGGTAAAGCCGGACGCCCTGCTTCTTGGCAAGGGATGGGCAAAC
Source organism: Caldifarciminota bacterium (assembly GCA_049969615.1). GTDB lineage: Bacteria > Hydrothermota > Hydrothermia > JBDRYB01 > JBDRYB01 > JBDRYB01. Next base: position 5,459 of record JBMFOM010000017.1, on the reverse strand, counting down.
GCCAGGGATTTCTATGGGTTCATCGCGAGGCCCTCAAGGCTCACGGAGCCTTTGCCCAGTTCCGAGGAAATTGACCAGACCGCTTTAGCAATGGTCATCGCCGGGCTTCGTCGCAGGGGCCTGGAAATGGCGAGGGAGAAAGGCAGGCTGATAAAGGCACTCCTGGATCAAAAGGGGGTTCCCGCGCGTGGCGCGGGCGCGCTGTGGCTCTTAGATATCCCTGAGCCGGAAAGGGTGGCCGGGAGCCTCGCCACGGCTGGATTCAAGATAACCTGCCGTGAAAACAGCCTCGTCCTATCGCCAGCGCTGGATCTGCCGGAAGACACGTTCCGTGTGGGATTAGAGGCATTGGGGAATCTCCTCTAGGGCTTTTTTCAAATCCAAGGCCTATCCGATTAGCGTCCACGATGTGTCATGCTCTATACAAGTGAGAAGATCCTTTTATATCTAGAAGCTTCTTACCAGTATAGAGGGTGACAACCTGGCGAACAGCCCAGCCCTGGTTAGGTTCCAGCGCGAGGCCTGGGGCCTTGTGGATAACAGTCCAGCAATAAAATCAGAGACTCACCTGACCCATCTCAGCCCTTTACGGATTGAAGGCGCGGCCGTGGCACAAGGGCCTCGCAATCGGGTCAGATCTCTGAGGGTATGTAGCCCCTCTGGAGGTCCTTGACCAGGGGATCATCCTGAGAAAGGAGTCCCTATGGAGGATAAGGTTGTTTCTCATTTGTCCGTCTCCTTTCTTCTTTTCTCTTTCATGGAGGCCGACATTTTAGTCTGAGGCCATGGGCCAGGGCCAGCTGAGCCGGATCTGATCAGTCCTAATTCAAGCTACAGCTGAGTTCCGCGCCTGGCCGTGATTACGGCTTTAGGATATACAAAAATTCCTTATCAGTAGCCAACTTCAGCAATAGCATGCCGGGAAACCCGCACCAGGCCTTGATTATTATGGTGTGGCCGAAACCCTTGCCGGATAATGGTTTGGCCCTCCCACGGCCGAGTTCAGGCCGGATCCCGGCCCCTTTCGGCCCTGTCTTAACAATCCGGGTTCCGTATTTCGCTGATAAAATAAGGCAATTCCACAATCCTGCCTCGCTAAGTCCTAGAGCTATCGGCACTTTCGCCGAACTCATTGACGGTCAAGGACTTAGGAGGGGTTGAAAAACCTTGACTGGGTGGATTATAATTTGGGAATGATGGAAAAGGATAGAGAGTTCTGGCTGGAAAAAGCTCTGAAGAATCTGGAGGCCCTCAAGGGACAGTCGTCTATCAACGAGGAAGACACGAAGCGCTTGATCATTGAGCCTTTGCTCGCTTGGATCGGGTATAATGTATGGGGGCCAGGGGAGGTTTGTGAACAATATTCGAAAAAAAGGGCGGTCAATCAGAAGTAGACTACGCTCTTATGAAACCAGGAGAGGACAAACCCTATGCCCTTATTGAGGCAAAAAGCCTGGGAGAGAACCCACACAATGTCAAAGTCGTAGATCAGACCATTGAGTATTGCAGCACCATGGGAGTAAGGTTTGGCTTCATAACCAACGGCGAAAGCTGGATTGTTATGGATGAACACCGGACGGGAAAATCGGAGGAAAGGGTGGTCTTTGAGGTAAAACTAGAAGAAGACCTGGGCAGCAACAGGAAAGGATACGAGGCATTGCTACTATTGAACCCTGATAACGAAGGGTATCTTAAAGAATTATGTAAAGAGATAAAGAAGCACTTTAAGACAGACAAGAGGGATAAGCACATAGAGACCGCGCTAATAGTTAAGGCGCTTGAAAAAATACTTGCCGCGGGGGAGTGGCCGGAGGATCTAAAGGTTCTAACACATAAAAACCCCCCGGAATTCGCATGGCTTGGCAGTAGAGAAAAAAGAGAAAAGATAGAAGGAATACGCTCATGGGCAGATTTGTTAGTCAGTGTAGGCGAATGGCTAGTTAAGCAGGGAAAACTCAAAGGGCCTGTGAAACGGGAAACACTTTTCTTGGTTAACGATAAACCCGAACAGCCTAATACCAAAATGCCTAATCCTGAGTCCTATCTCAAAGAAATTGGTAATGGGCTATATATATGGACACATGGTTCCGCACCTGATTCATTAGAGAAGTGTTTCTATCTTCTGGAGCACTGCGGCTATAAACCCGGCCGTAATTATCTCAAACCCCCCGAGGATTGGAAACCCTGATGTCTATAACCATAAAAAAGAAAATTCCTGTGGATGCCGGATAAAAAAATAACCTGGACATCCCACCCCGCGCGTGAGAACCCCGCGAAACTCGGCATGGTGATAACCATAACCACCCTGTTCCTGGCCTTCTTCTGGTTCGTAGCAGGGCCCTGGTGGTGCGTTCTGACCCTCATAGTTGTCTTTCTTTCCCTTTATTCATTCTGGCTCCCAACGAGATACACCCTGGATGACGAAGGGATTGAGGTCTCCCGTTTCCTATACAGGAGGCGGTTTCCATGGTCAAGGTTTAGGCGCTACGAGGTGGACAAGGGAGGCATATTCCTGGGGACATTCAGAAAATCCTCGCGGCTTGACCCGTTCAGGGGCCTTTATCTGGTGGGCGGGCACAAGCATCCGGAGGCCGGGGATCTAGTCAAAGAAAAGTTCAAGACGGATATTCCGTAATCATGTCTGAGCGAGAATTCACGCTTATCTGACTGGCGGGAGGCATGGGTCCGTGGCTCGCGGATGTTCTAGCGGCCATGGGCATCAAACCGGTGGTAACGAGCGAAAAGGATATCGCGCGTGCAATCTCAGAGAATTTCTGGCCATGTTGAACCCGGACCTGCTGGGCCTTTAAGCTTTTCTCATGTTCGGAAAAATAATCTGGACAACGGATCTCTCGGAGAATGCGAAGGCATCCCTTCCATATGCGGAGGAAATAGCGTCCCGTTTTGACGCTGACCTCATCCTGGTTCATGTAATACTGGACATTCCTCTCTTTTACGCCTCGTTCATCGGTGATTCCTCAGCATACCTATCGGCCATGGAAAGAGCCAGGGCAGAAGCCTCATCGGAAATGGAAAACATGGCCAGGAACCTGAGGAACAAGGGCGTAGCCGCGAGGATCATGCTCCTTGAGGGAAGCCCATACACGGAGGTGGTCCGGTTCGCGGAAACTGAGGGCGCTGACCTCGTGGTCATGTCAACGAGGGGAATCAGTGGCCTTGAGAGGTTAATCCTCGGATCAACCACTGAGAAGGTGGTAAGAAACTCCCCTTGCCCTGTGCTCACTGTTCACAAACAGCCAGAATTGCCCCTAAAAATAAGGAACATACTTCTTCTGACAGATCTGTCCGAGCTCTCAAAGAAAGCCTTCCGGCCAGCGGTGGAGCTCACGGGCGCGTTCGGCGCGAAACTAACCCTCCTCCACGTAATGGAACCGGGCGTTCCCCTGAGCCGGGAGGACGAAAAGATACTCGCCGACGCGCTGGTTGGCGTGATGAATGGATTGTTGCAGGATATAACCGGCGAGGAATTCCGCGATGAAATAGAAAGGGTCGTGCTGAAGGCCAACGATGCGGCCGGAGGCGTGGCCCGTTTCTGCGAGGAGAATCCGGTTGACCTCATCGTGATGGCAACTCACGGGAGAACCGGCCTGCGCAAAACACTGTTGGGAAGCGTGGCAGAAAAGATCCTCAGAAATGTGGAAATCCCTGTCCTGACAGTAAGGGTGAGGCCATAGGTTGGATAGCGATTCCCGGTTATCACGCAAAGGTAGGCCCCCACACCTGCCCAGGCTCGCAGGGCATCGGTAATGATTCTCATTCCCATTATCGTTTCACTTGAAGTCAACCTGCACACAGAGGGAGCGAACAACACCTCGGAAAGATTTCTCAGAGAGGAGTTGCGGCTGGAGGATTTTGGCTTTGCGGAAACCCAGTCCGAGATTGATTCGCTGATAGCTGATAGGGAAAAGGGTCTCATGACGACCGGGATTTTCGCTTTCGTAAAAGGCGCCGGCGCAATCGGGGATTCGGCCGTGGAAATATGGTTTCTGTTCTACGAACTGCCAATAGTAATACCCTCCCCCACCCTGGGCTACGACGACAGGAGCGGCTGGACAGGGGGCCTCATCCTGGGTTTCCCGAACCTCTGGGGCAGGGCGCACAAGGGCCGGCTCGGCGGCTACATCGGCGGGATAGACGCGCTAACTGCCGGTTACATCAAACCGCCGACGCCAGGACACCGGGGCGCGCTTGATCTCTCGTTTTTCTGGGGAGGAATCAGTTGGGCACACGAGGAAATGACAGAGAGAAGGATGAGCGCTGGGTTCAGCCTTGGAAAGGCGTTCTGGTGGCCTAACCTTCTTAAGCTTGGTGTATCATACGAGAGCAGGCTCTTTGACACAACTGTATGCATGGAAAAAGATAGTGCGGATGAACTCATGGGGTGGACAATATCCTGGGAACGGAGTGATCTGGACAATCCCATGAACCCGAAACTGGGGACATCCGTGAACATAAGCTTCTCCTCAAATCACGAGCTGGCGAAAGGGGGGTCTTTCCAGGGACTATCCGCGAACGCGAGGGGATTTAGCACAACAGGGAGGCTCACTATTGCCGGAAGGATCAGGCTGGATATGTTCTCATCGGAAACCCCTTACTACAAAATGCAGTATCTGGGGGGGCTTTATGCTCTCAGGTGCTACCCCTATCCAACCGAAATCAGTCCATCCCGGCTACTCCTGACACTGGAGGGGAGAACCCTCGTTTATAGCTGGACACATCCGGCAATTCCTTTCCCGACAGAGTTCTATCTGGTGCCCTTCGCGGAGGCGGGCGCGCTCGGCATGGGCGAGGACTTCTGGGAGTATTTGTGGGGTGCTGGGCTTGGCGCCGGGGTGTTCACCATAGCGTCCGGTTATCTTGGTGGGGATGTGTCAATCAACCGCGAGAGGGAATTCGGAATCCACGCCTATGTGGGATGGTTGTTCTAGTTAAAAATAAACCGGATAATCCGGCCCTGATCGATCCGCTGAATAGCCCCACCGGGATTTGAACCCGGGTCTCCTGGCTGAGAACCAGGTGTCCTTGGCCAGGCTAGACGATGGGGCCAGGCACAAATTATAACCCATTTCCCGTGCAGGATCAAATATTTGAAACCCTCACCCGACCCACCTTCGATCCATTCTAAGTCCTTGACCGTCAATGAGTTCGGCGAAAATCCGATGGCTCTGTGACTTAGCTTAGCAGGATCGGGGAATTCTCTTATTTTATCAGCGAAATCCGGATCCCGGATCCTCAAGGCCGGAGCCGAAGAGGTGCAAATACGGCCAGGGCTGGGGATTATCTTACCACTGCTTTGCCCCTGTGTGTTCCAGCCTTCCAGATGTAGACCCCTGGGCCGAGGCTTATCCGGTTCTGGCCCTCCTCAAGGTTGCCGGAATATGCGAGCCTGCCCTCAGCTGAGTATATCCTTATTCCGAGCTCGGCCTTTGAATTGAACA
>JBMFOM010000016.1:0-24796 GCA_049969615.1 Caldifarciminota bacterium | reverse complement strand
ATACCACGGAAGGTTTAACAAGAATTTAAGAGCAGTATCAAATTCTTCGGGATCGCCGAAGTCCTTTGCCAGATAAATGCACTCAACCAGACGGGACACTACCTTGGGCCATTCGCCCCGTTTAATGAGCAGAGCAATTGCCTCGCGAATCTCAGAACAGGTTGATATGCGGCACATTGTAGCCACTGAACCTACAAATCTCCGGCCTGCGGTGACTCGCGAATCTTCAAGAAGCGTCTTCACTGCGGTTACTAAACCGTGCTTTGTCACGAATTCTTTAAAAAAGCTATCGGTTAAGTCTGCACAAGCCGGTTCAAACCCTTCAAACCTCATGTTTGCTTCTCCACTTTTCAAGAATTTCCCCCACCTCCCCCAGGGCCTTCTCCTTCACCGACGGCCTCATCCTGATCGCTCCGAACCTGTGCTTCATCTTCCAGTCCTCGTCAAACGGCCTAAATTCTCCAGCCTTTCCCTCCTCCGGTGCAAGCGCAAACGCCCCCCAGACTCCGGGTTCAGGCGGATCGTCTCCCCTGTCCCTCACGATCGCATCCCTGTAAATGTGCATCTTGGTAAGGCCGGGGATCATCCTCTTCATCTCCTCGTCAGATTCTTCATCCTTACCAACCAGGCCACCCCAGGCCTGGAACTTCGGGTCAAAAATGAGAACCGGCTGGTTTTTTCTGCTGTCAACAAGGCAGATGTCAGGCCTGAAACCAGTGCTTATGCTCCCCAGGCCATCGTCCGACTGCGTGTAATAGGGGAAATGCTTCTGGTAATAGAGCATGACACTGTCTGTTTTTGCGGCCAGGCTAAAGTGTTCATCCTCCCTGATCGCTGTTTCCAGGTTTTCGGTGTCCCAGAGCCTCTCTTCCGATTCCTCCTCCCATTTGGCCTCAAGGTATTCAGCAATGGACAGAAAGCACCAGAATTCGTAGAGGAACCGCCACCGGGCCAGGGTAAGGCTTTCGTTCAAACCCTTCGGCATGATCATCCCCTCAAACTGCCTGAACAGTCGCCACATCTCGGAGTAAACGGGGTGGCTCACAAACGAGAGGGGTGGGTTTTCGGGATAGTCAAGCGGTTCTATGCCCATGTCCTCAAGGCTTTCCATGAGCCAGAGGAGCCGATATCTATGTCTCGTCAACTCCTCGGTGGAGACAAAAAGTGCGATGGATTCACCCCTTTTTTCGGCCGAATCCACCTCCGGAATGGCCCAGTTCAAATAATTCACGAGCCTGTTCACGAACCAGAGCAAAAACCGCATTTCGTAGGTATCTGTGGTCGTAGTGCGGACATGGGCCGTTACCGTTTCCGGAAAAGTCTTGGATGAGCCTCCATAACCCGCTTTTACCGCGTTCACGAGCACGGCCGCGTCCACAGACGAGAGCCTGGCCGAAAGAACTGGTTTTCTCTCCCGGATAATTGCTTTTCTGGGCCGGGAGATCATCTCCTCGGTTATGGACGCAAACCTCTTGAAATAAACCCGGAAGAACATGAGCTTTGCCAGGCTTGTGGGTTTTCTCCTCTCTTCAAGCTTGAGCTTGGCGGCCCTTTTGGAGAATATGGCCAGCCTGTTGGTCATAAGGCAGAGATCCCACAACAGATCATACCACTCCGCGCCAAGCATGGGCCAGTTTTCCGGGTCGCTCACAGGAATAGAGATCTCTGATAAAGTCCCCCCTAGATCCCTTTTCTCGTTTGTTTCTTTTGAGCTTATGTCTATCCTCCTTTTTTCTCCTTCACGGGCATAGCCTAAAGCCCCCTATCAAGCTCTTTCAACCTTTTGGTTCAACCATCAGCCTCCGATCCACAAGCTTGCGGCCAGGGGAGCTATGATATTCCGGGTAAAGGAAAGGAGAACGAGCCATGTTCACGAGGACACCGAAAGGCAAGATGACCTGAGGTCAGTTTGAGGCAGAGAGGAGGGTTCCATCAGAACATAGGGGTAGCTAGAAATTGGGTTTTGGTGTCAAAGTTGAGCTACAACAGGCTCAGAGAACGGCTCTTCAGGATGAGCAAGAACCCCTGAGGAGCCTCTCGGCATACTTTGCCATTATGTCAAACTCAAGGTTGAGCAGGCTTCGGGGCGGCCTCTGGCCCAGGGCCGTTGCTCTGAGTGTGTGCGAGACCAGCGCGACTGTAAAACGGCTGGGGAGCAGTTTGACCACCGTGAGGCTTATCCCGTCTACAGCGACCGATCCCTTCTCAACCAGGTATTTTCCCCAGGCCTGCGGGAACTCAACCTCAATCTCGGCCTCCTCGCCCCTCCTCGTGAGCCTCCTCAGGACCCCGACCGTGTCAACATGGCCTTGAACCAGGTGGCCGGAGAGGAGTTTCTCCGGGGCAAGTGGCGTCTCCAGGTTCACGGGATAACCGGGCCGGAGGACACGGCCGAACTTCGTTCTCGCCAGGGTTTCAGAGGAGAGGTATGCCACGAAACCTCCTGGCAAGATTTCCTCAGCCGTGAGGCAAACGCCATCCACGGCTATTGAGTCGCCCACCGCGAGCCTTATCTCCTCCACCTCAATCCTCACACGCCTGCCCGGGCCCGCGGGCACTAGCTCGGCAATTTTTCCTATCTTTTCAATTATCCCGGTGAACATAGATGTATCTCGTTGAAAAGATCGGCAAGCTTCCCAATGGTCTCATGTCTTCCATTAGGGGCAAGAAATAACTCCTGTTTCTGGTTTCTGACGACCAACGAGCAACCATCAAACCCTCCCCGCTCTGAGGGTCGCGTCCGAAACCTCCAGGAGCTCATCCAGGGGAATCGGTGGCTCAGTGCCCTCTTTGAGGTTGGCAAGAAAGGCCCTGACGATTTCCCTTGTTCCCTTGTCCTGCCTCGCGCGAAAACGTCTCTTGCCCTCCTCCGAATAAAGAACGAGTTCCGTGAAGTCATCTATCATCCCCGCGGCTCCCCTTGCCATGACCTCTATCCTTTCCTTTGGGAGGGTGGCTGGGCCTTGCGTAAAATAAGCGACCGAGGCGGATGAGCCGTCCTCAAAGCTGAGGCTTATAAGCGCGCTGTCCTGCGTCTGATAGACTGCCTCTGTCCATGTTATTCGCGAACCAACCAGGAATCTCGCGAGGTCAATGAAGTGGCAGGCCTCCCCAATCACCCTCCCGCCCTCCGTGGGAAGGTTCAGCCAGTGATTTAGAGGAATGGGGCCAGCGTTGACCCTTATCTGAACCTGATATGGCCCTCGGCCCGCGATATGCTCCCTTAGGAGCCGGGCCATAGGGGAAAACCTGCGTCCGAAGTCAACCGCGAGGAATCCGCCTTCCCTTGTTAGGGCATTTCTGAGGGCATCCAGCTCATCGCGGGTTATAGCCAGGGGCTTTTCGGTGAAGACCGCCTTGCCCGCGGCCAGGGCCTCAATCGTGAGCCGCGCGTGTGAAGAGTGGGGCGTTGCTATGAAGACTGCGTCCAGATCCGGATCTTTTATGAGAGAGAGCGGATCGGTCGTGGCAGAGGCAAACCCGTGGCGTCGGGCGAGGTGCGCTGAGTTCTTCTCATCAGCAACCCAGACTAGTTCCGCCAAGCCAGTTGATTTTATCGCGGGTATGAGGGTTGATGTTGCAAACCTGCCCGCGCCAACGAGGCCGACTCTCAGGCTCCCTAATTTTGGCTCGCGTTTCTCCAGAAGCACGAGATTTCCGGGTGAACCCCCTTCAACATATTCAATGGCTATTCCCAGGAAATCCCCGCTGGACAATGCGAGAGCATAGGCATCGGGCCCGCGGTTCAGGGGAAAGGTGTGGGTTATGATAGACCCAAGCTCAACGCTCCCGCGAGCGAGCATCTCAAGAAATGCCTCCATACACCTTTTGATGGTCCACCGGGAGAGCTCTGGCGGGTAATCCAGGCCCAAGAGTTCATATGTCGGGTCGTATCTGCCGGGGCCATACGAGCGCGAAGAGAGAATCGTGAGCTCTTTCATGTAGAAGTCCTTGTAAGGAATGGGCTTTGTCCATGGCCCAAGAAACAGGACACGGCCGCCCGGCCTGGCCGCACGGCCAGCAATCTCAGCGAGAGAACCATCGGGATCGCCGGCAGCAACGATCACCGAGTCGTAATCTCCCGGTGGTTCGGAATCATAGGCCTCAAGCCCTACTTCCAGAGCCTTTCTGAGCCTAAATGGGTTTTTCTCAAGGCCCGAGACAGACGCGCCTGAGGCCCTGGCTATCTGCGCGGTTAGGTTGCCGAGTATTCCGAGTCCGATAACCAGGAGCTTATCGCCAGCCGAGACACCTGCCCTCCTCGTTGCCCAGAAGGCTATCGCGCCCAGGGTAGCGAAGGCTGCGTCGCGATCGGAAACACCATCCGGAACTCTCGCGGACATGAGCTCCGGGACCGAGACAAACTCCGCGTGAGGCGCGAACTCCGCTCCGGCGCACGCTACCCGGTCGCCCTTGTTGAAACCGGATACCCCTTCACCAGTCTCAATTATCTCGCCGGAAAGGGAATAACCAAGAGGCAATGGCTCTGAGAGTCGCTCTGTTGCGAGTCTGAATGCCTCCCATAAGCCGCGCCTTCCGGCAAATTCAATCAGGGCTTTTACATCAGCCGGGCGTCTCCTAGCGGCCTCCAGCAGGTTGCCTCCAAGCCTGAGGCGCTCGGTCTCTGTACCGGGGCTAAGGGCCGAAAATCTGGTCCTGACAAGAATTCTGCCCACAGAGGCCAACGGCGCTGGTTCTTCAACCAGGACAGCCCTGCCCCTTATCTGCACGAGCTTTTTCATCCTGCCATCACCTTCACCATAAGCTTCCTGCTCCTGGGGCCGTCAAACTCGCAGAAGAATATCCCCTGCCATGTGCCCAGGACAAGCCTCCCACCCCTTACTATCAGGGTTATTGAAGGCGAGATCAAGACGCTCTTTATGTGGCTGTCCGCGTTGCCCTCGGTGTGAGAGTAGCCCGCGTTTGCCGGCACCAGCTTTGAGAGGGCAGAAGATATGTCGCTCGCAACCGAGGGATCAGCGGCCTCGTTCACCGTTATCCCAGCGGTAGTATGAGGGACATAGAGGATGCATATGCCCTCGGAAACCCCTGATTCCGCGACGGCCTCCTCAACCCGCCGGGTTATGTCCAGGATCTGACATCTTCGGTCTGTCCGGATACCTATCTCCTTCACAGAGAAATTATAACTCACTTTCTGCGCAGGATCATTTATGAAACCCCTGAAAAATCCCGGCTTGCCCTTTGCCCCTTATCCGAAAGCCTCATCATAGCCAGAAGAGAACCCTGAGGAAATGCCTCCTGGCGGGATTTTTCAGGGGGTCCTCTTAGAAACCTGTTCTTTTGGACAAAGTGCTCCTCCCCCAAACCGATAAGTTATTGTTACTTCATCAGAGGTCTCTATCTTTGGAACCCGGGAGCGGCTCAATTTGGGTTATAAGGCGACAACACGAGCGTTTGCATTATTATTTATCCATGGTCAGATTCAGCATCTCAATGGATGAGGAGACAGCGAGGCAGTTGGACGAGCTTGTGATGGAAAGGGGCTATGCCAATCGTTCCGAGGCTGTCAGGGACATGGTCAGGAAGGCCCTCCTTGAGGAGAGGTGGGAAAAAGGAGGTGATGTCATCGGTGTCCTGATAACGGTTTTTGACCACACCAAGAGGCTCCTTCAGGAGAAAATAACCGAGGGCTACCATCGCCACCACGATGCCGTGATAACAACCCTGCACCTTCATATTGATGAGAGAAACTGCATGGAGGTCTCCGCTATAACCGGCGATGCAAGCGCGGTGAAGGAGGTCGCAAGAAGCATCCTGGCGAGGCCCGGCATCTCTTTCGGAAAGCTGGTGCCAGTGGCAAGACCTGCGGTGTCAGAATTGCCCCGGGTCAAGCACAGACATTAAGCTTTACCCATGCCTGATGACTACGGCTACATAAACGCACGGATAAGAGCGAGGCTCTCAGGCCTTTTGAAACCAGATGACTATGAAAGGCTCCTTTCGGCCGATGACCTGCACGCGCTCTTTCGGGCCTTGAAGGAAACCCCCTATGGTCCATCTATGCCATCCGGAGATGAGGGGATTGAGGGAATACTCCTGGGAATAAGACGCCATCTTGAGAAAACCGTCTCGGATGTCCTCGGTTTTTCCGATGGTGAGCCAGGGGAGCTGTTCCGGATAATACTGGGCCGCTGGGATGTTCAGAACCTCATTACCCTACTAAGGGGCAAAACGAGAGGACTTTCTGCGGACGATATAACCAGAGACCTGGTTCCCCTAGGTTCCCTTGACAACACGCGACTCTCGGAACTCCTCAAGGAGGAGACCCCTTCCGATGTCCTGGACAGGCTCGCTTCTTGGAACCTGACCCTACCAATAAAGATAACCCGCGAGCTAACCAGGTTCGTCAGGGACGGTGACCTCCCATCGGCCGAGTTTTATCTCTACGAGGGATACATGATTTGGGCGCAGGAACGGCTCGGCAGAAGGGAAAACAGCGCAATGGTCCGGGAATTCCTTGACAGCCTGGCCGATACCCGGAATATCGTCGGTATTCTCATATACCTCAAGAACGGCATAAAACCACTGGGAAGGGTTAAATTCCTTCCCGGCGGTAGGCTGAAGCCATATATCCTCAGGAAGCTGGAGAGGTGCGACACGTATGAGGACGCTGTCGCAATCATGAGAGGCACTATATACAGGTCTGCTTTCCCGAGATCGGATACCCCCCTGGCTGAGGCCGAGAGAAGATTGGAGATGACAACCCTCAGGTTTGCCCTGTCTAAGAGAATTCACGGCGATCCCCTTGGCGTAGGCATAGGCCTCTCGTTCCTGAAGGCGCAGGAAACAGAGGCCATGAATCTCCGGACCATAGCCCTTGGCATTGCCTACGGTGCAGACAGGAGGGAGATAAGGGAGACATTGATCCTGTAGACGCGCCGGATGGGTTTGGCGTTCTGGCGAACCTCCAAGGCTCGTAGGGACTTGTTCCGGTGTGTCTTATCCTTGTTCTTGATGCCCTGAAACCCCTGAAAAATCTCGGTTTGTCTCTGGTCCCCATCCGGGAGCCGTATCATAGCCGGAAGAGAATCCTGAGGAAATGCCCTCGTGGCGAGATTTTTCAGGGGTCCTCTTAGAACCCGTTCTCTTGGACAAAGTGCTCCTCCCCCAAACCAGTAAGCTATTACTACTTTATCAGAGTTTACCAGAGGCCTCGCCCTGAATCTATTTCCCTGAGACCCATAAGCATAAGCCAGGACCCCCCAATTTATTCGTGGCTGATGTAACTTTCTCATATCTTTCTCCGTCTCACCTCGCGTGATGAAACGGAGGAAACAAACATGGATGCAGGAGACCTGGTTGGATTGTTCGCGGTTATAGGCGTGTTTTCGGTGCCGGTGTTCTTCTTCCTGGCTACAGTTGGCATAGTTGCCATTAGCCTTGTCTATGCCTACAGGAAGAGGAAAATGGCACACGAGCAGATAAAGCTCGCTCTGGAGCGTGGCGCATCAGGCGAGGATATAGAGAAAATAGCGAGGGCTTTGGGAGCGAACGGCAGGAGCCGGAGCGACCTCCTGGGCGGCATAACCCTCATGGCCTGGGGTGCTGGACTCGGAGGGTTTTTCCTTGTCTACCAGTATTGGGGGGTGGCCTTGCTAATAGGTCTGCCCATGGTGATTATAGGCGCGGCGAAGATAGTCTATTGGGCTATATCCGGCAGGAAAAAGGAGGCCTCATCATGAGAAACGCGGTATTAGCAAGCCTTCTCCTGGCGTCGTGTTGCCTGAGCCCAAAGAAAAAAGCGAATGAGAAACACAGGTTGGACTTCGCGCCCGGGCCCGTTCTCATGGTCTCGGCATCAGCGGCCGGGTTAACCCTTAAGCCTTCGGATGACTCCCTCGCGCACATGAGCGTTGAGGGCTGGCTGAACGAGACCGAGGGCAAATACAGGCTATCTGGCGCTGGCGCGGCAATCTTCGTGCCTGCGGGCACGGCTATTGTTCTTGACGCGACGCTAGCCGGGGTGGAAGGAGTGGCACCTGATAGTGTGGTCATAGACGCCACACTGTCCGGAGTTGAGCTTGAGGGATGGAAGGCGGGCAAGCTGAACCTGTTCATGAGTGGCGGCTCCGTAGTGCTCGCGCCGGACGCGAGGGGTTTCTCTGCCTTCGTGAAATGGTCAGGCCTTGAGCTCTATGTGCCCGATGGCGTTTCCATAAAGCTTAGCGCGGACACGGCTGGCGCCGGCTTTGAGATAGAGGAAGGCCTGGTCTCTGACCAGGGGATTCCCGTGAACATAGAGGCCCACGGTGCTGGCGTTGAGATAAAGAAATGGGTGCCAGGCCAGAAGAGAAAGGTAGACATAAGCGTGAAGGTGGAGACGGACGCGGATTCATCCAGCCACTAGAGCACAACCTCCCCGATACTTGCCCGGCGGGGTTCGCCGGGCTTATTCTTTGCGTGTGAAGATAGCTGTGATGTCTGATAGCCACGACAACTGCGACGCGCTCGCTAGGGCTCTTTCTATTGCGGCAAAACGCGGAGCTCAACACATAGTCCACCTCGGTGACCTCATATCTCCATTTACCTCTAGGGTTTTCAAGGCTCACTTTGGCGGCGAGATCACCATTCTTTTTGGCAACAACGATGGGGACAGGGTTGCCCTCATGGAGAAGTTCTCCCCCCTGGGAGCGCGCTTCCTTCATCCCCCAACGACAATTAATCTCGGTGGCATCACCATCGCGGCCATGCATGAACCCCTCTTCCCAGAGTTTCTTTCCGCGAGCAAACGTTTTCAGGCCATAATGTGGGGCCACACCCACCTGTTGGAGATAAAGGAAATAGATGGAGTTCTCGCCCTTAACCCGGGCGAACTACACGGGTTTCTCACGGGGAAGAGGACATTTATCCTCCTGGATACCGAGACCATGAAACCGGAGGTGATTCAGGTGTGAATAGGCCCATCCCCAAAACCAACGGCTTATATCCTGCTGTGGCTGGTAGGCCATATAATCTTATGAACTGGCCATACGGCAGGTTAAAAACCACTCGGACTGACCAAATGAAACCCCTGAAAAACCCGGCGGTATCCGTTGGGTTATTGGGGGGGCCGGATCAGCGAAAACTAGGCGCGAAAGCGCCAAAAACCGCTTCTTTTGGACGGATTCTTTGAGGATGGAGACCTCTGATAAAGTAGTAATAACTTACTGGTTTGGACTAGGAACACTTTGTCCAAAAGAACGGGGTTCTAAGAGGGATCCCCCGAAAAATCCCGTCACGATGGCATTTACTCAGGGTTCTCTTCTGGCTATGATGAGGCTCATAGATATGGAGCAAGGACAAACCGGGATTTTTCAGGGGTTTCGGATGTTATGAACTGGCTTTACATAGTCGTTGATATTCTCGTGGTCCTGTTCCTCGTGATATGGGCCAGGACCGGGTGGCACAGGGGCCTCATCGTTGAGCTAGCGACCCTAGTGGGCCTCATCATAGGAATATTCCTGGCGTTCAGGTTCTCGCCGTCCCTCTCAGAGAGGCTGGGATGGACGAAGAACGACACGGTGGACTCAGCGATATGGTTTTCCATAATCTTCATCGCGACATACATCCTGGCCCAGGTAATCGGTGAATGGCTCTCCGGCAAAGCAAAGAGGATTCGCCTTGGTGTTCTGGATAAGATCCTTGGACTTGGCCTCTCGGTCATAGAGGGCCTCTGCTTCTTGTCAGCAGTGGGCTATTCCCTCAACCTCTTTCCCCAAGGCGCTAACCTGGTGGCGGGCACATATCTCCTTAAGGTCATAACCCAGGTTGGCGCGGTATTCTTCGCCAGGATATTCGGAGGATAGCTTGGACAGGCTGTTCGCGCCCTGGCGCATGGAATATATACTGAAGGCTGACGAGACGGCCTGCATATTCTGCGAACTGCCACGCGAGGACAGGGACGTGGAGAACCTTCTCCTCCTGAGGGGCGAGACCTGTTTTGTCCTGATGAACCGGTTCCCATACAACCCCGGACACCTGATGATAGCCCCATACAGACACATAGAATCGCTTTCCGGACTGAGCGGGGATGAGGTCTCGGAGATGATGGCTCTGCTGGCCAGGATGGAACGCGTTTTGGCTGAGGCCATGAACCCCCAGGGCTTCAACATCGGGATAAACATCGGGAGGATAGCCGGCGCAGGATTCAGCCACATCCACGCGCACATCGTTCCAAGATGGTCGGGCGACACGAACTTTATGCCAGTTGTAGGGGATGTGAAGGTGGTCTCTGAGGCTCTTTCCAGGACCTACGTGAAACTGAGGGAGAGGCTCTAGAAACCCCTGAAAAATCCCGGCTTGTCCTTGGTCCCTATCCGAAAGCCTTATCATAGCTGGAAGAGAACCCTCAGAAAATGCCCCCGTGAAGGGATTTTTCAAGAGGCCCCTCTTAGAAACCCGTTCTCTTAGACAAAGTGCTCCTGGCTTAAGCCAGCAAGTTATTATTGCTTTATCAGGGGTATCTCTAGAACTCTATTCCTCGCCTGGCTTTGACCCCCTTTTTGTAGTAATGTTTGATTTCCCGCATCTCCGTGACCAGGTCGGCTGCTTCTATGAGCTCACGCGGCGCGCATCTCCCGGTTATCACGAGCTCAGTCCCGGCAGGCCTCTCGCTGACTAATTCCAAGACTTCCTCCACGGGTATCAGGCCCAGGCCCACCGCGACAGCAAGCTCATCCCCGATAACCAGGTCGTATTCCCCGGAACAAAGGGCATCTCTCAGGGTTTCAAAACCGCTTCTCGCGGCGCGGAGGAACCTGCCGCGATTGTCCGGGCCAAGGAAACCGGATGGGCCTGTTTGGATTACTCGGACGCTATCGCCAAAGGCCGATAGCGCTCGCGCCTCGCCGGTTTTGCCCTTTTTCATGAACTGAACGACGAAAACCCTGCCTCCGTGACCAAGGGTCCTAAGGGCGAGGCCAAAGGCCGCGGTGGTCTTCCCCTTGCCGTCACCGGTATAGACATGCACATAACCCCTTTTCCTCATGGGCAAATTATACTGGTTGGGCCTTGCCAGTTGCTCTCTATGGGCGGATTTATACGGTGAGCGCGTGGTTGCAGGAAAACAATTCTGTGCATTATCCTATTAGGCCTTTTGACGACCAGTCTCAGGGAAAGAGGTGATCTGATCATCACAATGGACGGACCAGTGGCATCTGGAAAGAGCACCAAGGCCCGGGAAATAGCCCACAGGCTTGGGCTTCGTGTGTTTGACACCGGCGCGACATACCGGACGTTGGCCCTGGCGGTTTTGGCCAAACACGCGGATCCGGACTCAGAGGAAGAAGCGCTTTCTGTCCTGGACAGCTCTGAAATAACCATAAAATGGCGGGGCAGAAATTGCTTCGCTTGGCTGAACGGGAGGGATGTATCAGGGGAGATAAGGACTCCGGAGGTCTCTGACTATGCGAGCAGGCTGAGCGTTCATCCTGGCGTTAGGCGGCGCCTTGTTCAACTGCAGAGGGAACTTGCGGGAAAGGGAATAGTAGCGGAGGGCCGGGACGCGGGGACCGTGATATTTCCGGATGCTGATTTTAAGGTTTATCTTGATGCGAGTCTCAGAGAGAGGGCGAGGAGAAGGCTACTGGATTACAAGAGAGCTGGAATATCCAGGGACATAGAAGAGGTTATCATGGAAACCGAGGCCCGGGACAAAAGGGATAGCGAGAGGAAGGATTCACCGCTGAGGATTCCCGACGGGGCTTTCGTTCTGCGCTCCGATGACGAACCAATAGAAAAACAGGTAGAAACGATAATCCGAGAGCTTGAGAGGAAGCTCGGCAGGTTTCACAGAGACAGATTGCTCTGGAGGGTATGCTGGATAATTAGCTGGCCATTCTGGTATCTGATTTGGGGGATGAAGGTTGAGGGGAGACAGAACATACCCGGAGGCCCGTGCATAATCGCCCCGAACCACACAACGATGTGGGACCCGCCTATGGTCGGCGCCGCGGCAAAAAGAGAGCTCTATTATCTGGCAAAGGAGGACATCTTTGTCTGGTGGCTTTCCTGGCTGATAAGGACCTTCAACGCGCTAAAAATAAAGCGCTCAGCAGGCGCAAAAGGGGCCTTTGAAGAGGCTATTGCGGTTCTCCGAAAAGGCGGGGCTGTCGTGATGTATCCCGAGGGAACCAGAAACAGAACCCAAAACCCGTTGCTCTCGTTTAGGATGGGGCCAGCGCTTCTTTCGCAGTTATCGGGTGCTCCAATAGTGCCGTGTTATTCAACCAGACACAAGACTCCCTGGAGGCCTCTCAGGTGGCTCATGAGAAAACCGAGATTGGTGTATAGGTTCGGGGAGGCGCTCTGGCCCCAGAGCTACCCGCCAGGTAGGAATGGTATGGTTGAGATGACTAAGGACCTGAGGGCGGAGATCTTGAAGCTGGGAGGTTTCAAGGATGAGGATTAGAATAGCCGAGGAGGCCGGCTTTTGCTTCGGCGTTCAGCGCGCCCTTGACATTATAGCCCGGTCTAAGGCAGAGGGCAAAGCGCTATCCACTTTGGGGCCGATAATCCACAACCCACAGGTCGTTGAGAGCCTTTCCAGACAGGGTATAGAGAGCATAAGCGACCTCTCAGAAGCAAAAACCCCCTATGTGGTGGTTAGGAGCCACGGCGTTCCGCCCGAGGTTTATGGAGAGGCAAAAAAGAGGGGGACGCAAATAATTGACGCGACATGCCCATTCGTTAAGACCGCGCAGGATGTAGCCAGACTGCTTGCCTCTGAGGGTTACCAGGTCGTTGTTGTGGGCAAAGAGTATCACCCCGAGGTCATGGGCCTGGTCGGCCACGCTGGAGGCAAGGCAACTGTCATAGACGACCCGGCCGCGGTGCCCGGGGTGCTTTTCTCAAGAAAGATAGGGGTCCTGGCGCAGACTACCATGAGATACGAGATATTCGCGGAGGTGGTTTCGGAACTATTGAAGAAGGCGAGAGAGGTGAGAGCCTTCAATACGATATGTTACACGACACGCAGGCGCCAGGAGTCAACGCGAGAGCTCGCCAGTCAGGTTGACATGATGATTGTGGTGGGAGGAAAAAATTCCTCAAACACTACCAGGCTATATGAGATATGTGAGGACATGGGCGTTATTACCCATCACATAGAGGGCCCGGATGAAATAGACCCGAACTGGCTGGATGGTGTCCAGGAGGTAGGTATAACCGCTGGCGCGTCAACCCCACCGGATGTTGTCAAAGAGGTTGTGGCGAGACTGGAGGCCATAGCCAGAATAAGGGAGGGAGCAAAATGAGGGTGAACACATCCCTGTTTCCAAACAGGGAACTAACGGAGAAAAACAAATCCACATTAAAGGAGGAACTATCTTGACATGCCAGATGACAAAGATGCTGTAAGAGAAGGAGGAACCATATCAGATGATGAGTTCATGAGGCTCATACAGGACCAGCCGGCAACCGAGGCCCTCAGGATGAACGAGGTCGTTGAGGGAACGGTTGTGAAGGTCACCAAGACGGAAGCCTTCGTTGACATAGGAGCAAAAAGCGAGGGTGTTCTGCCGCTTTCGGAGTTCAAAGATGAGGAGATAAAGCCGGGAGACAAGATCAAGGTCTATGTGGAATATGTAGAGCCTGGAGAAGGCCTGATAAGGCTCTCAAAGGACAAGGCTGACTTTCTCCTCGCCTGGGACAAGATAAAAGAGGCATACCAGGACAACCTGACCGTTGATGCCAGGGTAATAAGGCAGGTCAGGGGAGGCTTCATAGTTGAGGTATTCGGCGTTGAGGCTTTCATGCCTGGCTCTCAGGTGGACACCCGCAAAATACGCAACTTCGGCGCGTTCCTGGGCAAATCGGTCCCGGTGAAGGTCATCAAGCTCAACAAACTCAGGAAGAACATCGTGGTCTCCCGAAAGGAGGTCATTGAAGAGGAGCTTGAGCGTGCAAGGGCCAGGCTCATGGAGATACAGCCGGAAACGGTCGTAGAAGGCGTCGTGAAGACCATAACTGAGTTTGGCGTCTTCGTTGATGTGGGGGGCATAGATGGGTTGATCCACATATCCGACCTGTCGTGGACCCGTGTCCATGACCCAAAGGATGTCGTGACGCCGGGCGAGAGGGTGAGGGTAAAGGTTCTCTCTGTGGATCCGGAGAACATGAAGCTCGCGCTCGGCCTCAAACACATGACGCCCCATCCGTGGGAGCGCATAGCCGAGAAATATCGCCTTGGTTACAGAGTAAAAGGCAGAGTAACGAGCATAGTGGAGTTCGGCGCTTTCGTGGAGCTGGAGCCTGGAGTTGAGGGACTAATCCACATCTCGGAGATGGTATGGGGAAGGCCACCAGCCCACCCAAGGGATATACTTCAGCCGGATCAGGAAATAGAGGCCATAGTCCTCAATGTTGATATTGACCGCCAGCGCATATCCTTGGGCCTCAAACAGGCCACACCTGACCCGTGGGCCGACATAGAAAAGAGGTATCCGGTCGGCTCAGAGGTTGAGGGTTTTGTTCAGGACTTTGACGGATATGGCGCTTATGTTGAAATAGACAAGGGCGTTCAGGGTTACCTGCACATATCAAACATATCCTGGACAAAACGTTTCTCCTCGCCCGGAGAGGCAATGAGCAAGGGCCAGCGCGTCAGGGTCAAGGTGATTGATGTGGACAAGAAAACCCGGCTGATGGAGGTCTCCCTAAAACACGCGAGGCCGAACCCATGGGAAGAGATAAAGAAGCGCATGCCCGAAGGGTCGGAGATAAAAGCCGTCATATCATCCGTGACCGAGCGCGGGGTCACCATAAAGATAGATGAGGGACTGGAAGGATTTGTGCCCCAGTCTCACCTTCAGAAACGAGGCAATCCCAAAGACAACTACTCCCCTAACCAGGAGATAAACCTGGTTGTTCTTGAGGTTGAACCCGACCGCAAACGCATAGTTCTCTCCGAACGCAACTTCTACAAGGCAAAAGAGGCCGAACGTAAGGAGGAGCTAGCCGCTAAGTTCAAGCCAGAACCCGCTCGGCTCAACCTCGGTGAGATACTCAAGGCAGAGCTGGACAGGCTTGAGGAGCTCAAAGAAGAGGGAGAAAAGTGAAAGGTATAAAACCCCTGAAAAATCCCGGTTTGTCCGTGGTCCATATCTGGGAACCTCATCATAGCCAGATGAGAACCCTGATGGAATGCTCTCACGGCGGGATTTTTCAGGGGGACCCTCTCTTAGAACCCTGTTCTTCTGGACAAGGTGTTCCTCTCCCAAACCAGTAAGTTATTGCTACTTTATCAGAGATCTCAGGCATTCGTGTCCATCGCGCAAAAGGCCTTGTGTTTCGCTGATGCTAGATCCTGTGATTTTGGATCATGCCAACCGCACGCGTGATAACCATCGGCTGTAGGCTGAATCAGTATTACTCTCAGCTCATCGGAGAAATGCTCTCAATGGCTGGATATAATGCCCACGGGACAGAACCGGATCTGGTGGTCGTGAACGCTTGCGCGGTAACAGCAAAGGCAGAAAGGGATACTAGGCGAGCGGTCAGAAGGGGCCTCGCGCGCGCCAAAAGGGTAATAATCACAGGCTGTCCCGGGGAGAGCCTCCGGGGTCTCGGCCCTCAATTGATGACATATCAGGAGTTGGCCCGCGAGCTCGGAGTTGAAATGCCAAAGCATATCTCCGGGTTCACTGGTAGAGCAAGGGCATACCTCAGAGTCCAGCTCGGATGTGATTTCTCTTGCGCCTATTGCGTTGTCCCCAGGATGAGAGGGCCATCGGTCTCAAGGCCATTCTGGGAGATAATAGCCGAGGCGGAAAACCTTGCATCAGCCGGATTCAGGGAGATCGTCATAACCGGAACCCAAACAGGGGCTTGGCGTGAAGGGAGCCGAAACCTCGCCTGGCTTTTGGGGCAACTGATCGAGAGGCTATCCGGGGTTCGTTTCAGGCTCTCGTCAATTGAGCCGCAATATCTGAACCCTGAACTCATTGAGATCATGTCCGGCGCGGGCTGGCGAGTCGCGGATCACCTGCACCTCCCCCTGCAATCCGGATCGGACAGGGTGCTATCGGAAATGGGCAGGCCCTACACGCTCAGAGAATACGAGGACAAGGCCTTCCGGGCGCTCTCGGCCATGCCCAGCCTGGCAATAGGCACGGATATCATAGCAGGGTTTCCGGCAGAGGCCGACCCCGATTTTCAGGATACCCTCTCGTTCCTCAGGGATTTTCCCTTCGCGTACGCGCACATATTCAGCTATTCCCGAAGGCCAGGCACGAGGGCGTGGGAGCTCGGGGAACTAGATGCTAGCCTGGTGAAGAAAAGGGTCAGATCTCTTCTTGAAACCGACCAGGAAAACAGGTTAAAATTTGCCAAACGTTTTGTGGGAGCTGAATTGGTTGTGGTGGGCGAAAAAAGAAAGGCCGGGGTTACCTTCGCTATTTCGGGTAATTACCTGCGACTGGGGGTAAGGGGCCTGACACCGGGTTCGTTGGCAAGGGTCAGGATGACCCGCGTGGGCGAGGCAGAGTTGATCGGCGTTTTTGCCGAATAAATGTAAAGAGAGAAACATATGCCAAAGATAAAGACCAAGAAAGGCGCGGCCAAAAGGTTCACGCTAACAGGCACGGGCAAGGTTAAGAGAAACAGGGCGAAGACCTCCCACCTGAAGTTCAACAAGAGCCAGAAGACCAAGCGGAGGCTCAGAAGGGCAACCACCCTGAAGCCTGTTGACGCCAAGAGCGTGAAAAGGGCTCTGGGGAAGGGCTAGGGATCTTTTCCCTGGATATGCTTTTGAAACCCCTGAAAAATCCCATCACTGGGCATTTCCTCAGGGTTATTTTTTCTATGATGAGGCTCCAGGACATGGACTAATGACAAACCGGTATTTCTCATGGTTTCCTCTATCAGCTGAATGTAGCTGTGTTCCTTTCCTCCGGCTTTTCTCGCGGGCTTTATCCTGGCTCCTATGCTCATAAGTGTTAGAGCTCATCTCCCCCCAATACTTGATCGTCCTTAGCAAGTGAGCTAAAATATCCGTGTGCGTGTCGCTATATTTGGATCAAAACATGGTCTGCCTGAGGCAGTCTTCCAGTTGATAACCGGTCGTGAACCTGGACAGGCCCCCAGGGATTATGTGTCTGCCGTTGCCACCGCGGATTTCCCGGATATAAGGCTTTGCGAGCTCGCCAGGGTCATAAACCCCGAAAAAATTACCCCCGATCGTCCGGAATTTCACATGTTCCTTGGCATGGGACCCATGTGGTCTGACAGGAGGGCCGGGGAAGTATTCAACGCTATGGGGGCTTACTCGGGGTTCATAATCGTCGCAAGGGACGAAGCCGACTTTGAGGACATCTACGCCAGGATGATCGTTTCGGAAGCGGAAGCAGTTGAAAGGCTCATCCCCAACCTGAGAAAAACCGTCTCCGGCGGACACGATGACCCAAAGAAGCTTGTGCTCCTTGAGCGGTTCTCGGAGACCCTCGGCAGAGGAAAACCGTTGTTCTCCTTGGACCTTTCCGATACGGAGCTCAAGCTCGTGTCGGAATACGGGTTTCTCAGCCTGAAACCAGCTGTAGTTGCAATTCAAAAAGAACCCAAGACCCAACTGGCAATTGATTGGGTGGTGGGTGATTTCCAGCTCGCGCTTGAGCTATCATGTTTGCCCGAGAACGAAAAGGAGAAAATGGCGGCCGAGCTGGAGCTAAGGGATCCGGTCCCGGAATTGTTTTCAAAGCTCTACAGGACAGCTGGACTCATCCACTTTTTCACCCCTGGCCCGAGGGAGGTCAAGGCCTGGAGCCTGAGGCGGGGAGCGAGCGCTCGGGAGGCCGCTGGTAGAATCCACACGGACATGGAAAGTGGGTTCATAAGGGCAATGGTGGCAGGATGGGAAGCAGTGGTCTCAGCGGGCGGCTGGGAAGCCGCGAAAAAATCGGGCGCGGCCAGAAAGGAGGGCAAGGACTACATGGTTCAGGATGGGGATGTTATGGAGGTGATGTTTTCAAGATAATAGTCGGTCCTCGCCCGTAAACTGAGAGCAACAACCCAGCCGGGGTTTATCATTTGTTCTCGGATCAGGATTCCGGATAGATTTCGGGTTTGGTTGATGATTGATAACCCGGATTTTTCAGGGGTTCCAAAAATGTTTGATCCTGCGCAGGAAGTGGGTTATAATATTCAGGCCTTGCGGAGCTCGGATATTCAGGAATTTAACCTAAACAGGGAGGTTGTCCGTGTAGTCCTCCGAAGCATAAGGGACAAACCTGGTGTCGCTGGCGAACTGTGTTCCGCGCTCGCCGAGAAAGGGATTGACATACTCGGCATATCATATGACACATCAACAAAGGGCCGCGGCGACATAGGTTTTGCTGTTCTCAGAAGCCAAAAGGACATTGTCGGCGATGTCTGCGAGGAGGTCCTGGCTGGAGCGGCCTGTGAGTTCTATTCAATATACGAGGATGTTGTCCTGCTGAATTTTCACCTGAATCCCTCTGCGGATAGATCCGTGGTCATTTCTGAGATCTTTGACCTCTTAGCCCAACATGGCGTCAACATAGACATGATAAGCTACTCAAAGGGCATTCTTTCCCTCATGGTAAAGAAATACAGGCTTGAGAATGCCCTGGAGGCTTTCTGGGACATGGACATAGTCCCGGAACCAGGAGTCTGATATGAAACTTTTGGAAGGAAATCACGCTTGCGTTGAGGGAGCCATCGCCGTTGGCGTGCGCTTCTATGGCGGTTATCCCATAACCCCTTCATCCGAGATAGCCGAGGAAATGTCAAGGGTGCTCCCGAAGGTAGGGGGCGTCTTTATCCAAATGGAGGACGAGATAGCGTCCATGGGCGCGTGCATAGGCGCACGCCTGGCTGGACTCAAGTCCATGACAGCGACCTCTGGTCCGGGTTTCTCGCTCATGGTTGAACACATAGGCTTCGCGGCCATGACTGAAGTCCCGGTCCTCATAGTGGATGTAATGAGGGGCGGCCCATCAACCGGCCTCCCCACCAAAACATCCCAGCAGGATATAATGCAAGCGAGATGGGGTTCCCACGGGGACTATTCCATCGTGGCCCTTGCGCCGTGGAGCGTTTATGAGTGCTTTGAGCTGACGGTTAAGGCCGTCAACATATCCGAGGAACTAAGGCTTCCCGTTATCCTCCTCTCAGACGAGGTCGTCGGCCACATGGTTGAGGGGGTTGAATTCCCGGAGAAGGTTGACATATATGACCCCGGCCCCCTGACGGTTCCGCCGGAGAAATACGTCCACTATGATGACGGAACAGAGTATGGGGTTCCCAGGGCCGACTATGGCAAAGGATACCGTTTCCACATCACTGGCCTGGCTCACGGAAAGGACGGTTTCCCCACAAACGACCCGGAGAAGGTCACCTGGCTACTCAACCGATTCTTCAGAAAGATAGACGACAACATGGAACGGCTTACCGACTACAGGATAGAGGGCTATGACGATCCGGACATACTCTTCGTGGCAATAGGCTCTGTTGCCAGGACATCAATGGAGGTGATCGGCCGGCTGGAGAAAAAGGGGATGAGGCCAGCGCTCTTTCGCCCGCGGATACTCTGGCCATTCCCGGAGAAAGCGCTTTCTGCCTTTGACGGCAAGGTCTCAGCTGTTGTTGTCCCGGAGATGAGCCACGGCCAGCTAATTCATCCGGTTCGTGAGGTCATAAAGAACACCCCTGTATACGGCATACACAAGTATAACGGCGAGCTGATGTCCCCGGATGAGATGCTCGCCGGCCTCAAAAGCTATCCGGTGGCAAAGGCACTATGAAAAGGTATCTCAGAGCAAAGCTCCACAACGCCACAATAACCGGCAAGGAGCTCCACTATTCCGGAAGCATCCAGATTGATCCGGATCTAATGGATCTGGTAGGATTTGAGCCATACGAAATAGTTCTTGCCATAAACCTGAACAACGCGCATAGGTTTGAGACCTATATAAATCCAGGCAGGCGCGGCTCTCGGGAAATCATCCTACAGGGCGGTGCGGCCAGACTCGGCGAGGTGGGCGACAGGCTGATAATAATGAGCTTCGTCTGGGCGGAAAGCCTTCCCGGCGAGCCAAAGGTGGTTTTACTGAAGGACGGCAACACGGTTTGAGAATGGACGAGAGGCTATTCGTTGCCATCCTGGCCGCGGGCGAATCAACCCGCATAAAATCAGAAAAATCAAAGCTTTTGCACCTGCTGTGCGGAAAACCCGTTCTTGAGTATCCTGTCTCTGTCGCTCTCTCTCTGGGCACGGAGAGGGTCTTCTTGGTGACCGGAGGGCCGCACAAGCGCGAGGTTGAGGCCAGCTTTTCGGACAGAGGGCTTGTTTTCGTTCACCAGGAGAAGCCCCTTGGTACTGGCCACGCGGTAGCGTGTCTGCGGCCTCACCTCCCGGAGGAGGGCCTGCTCATTGTCCTGCCAGGCGATGGCCCGCTGATAAGGCCGGAGACGCTGAGCGCATTGCTTGAGTTTCACCGAAACCAAGAGGCAAAGGCTGTTGTTCTCACTGCCAGGCTCCCGGATCCCACTGGCTATGGCAGGGTCCTCAGGAGACCTGACGGCAGTTTCCTCCGCGTCGTAGAGCACCACGACGCCACCGATGAGGAGAAGGCGGTCAACGAGGTTTGTTCGGGCATATATGTGTTTGAACTGGGGAGCCTTTTCAGGTGGCTCGATCGTGTTGGCGCGGAGAATAAAAAGGGTGAGTATTATCTACCTGGGGTGCTTGAGCTCATCCAGGAAAACGAGGGAGGGGTATGGATACATGAAACCCATGACCACGCGGAGATACTGGGCGTCAACACCAGGAGCGACCTTGCTACTGCCTGCCGTGAGATGTCAAAGCGCCTGGTCAAAAAATGGATGGAAGAGGGGGTAACCTTCGTCAATCCGGATGGCTCATATCTGGAGCCGGATGTCCGGATAGGCCCGGACGCGGTCATATATCCCTGGGTCTCTCTGATCGGCAAAACCGCGATAGGCCGGGGTGCGACCGTCATGTCCGGCGCGATTCTCGTGGACTCGGAGGTGGGCGAGGGGGTCGTTGTTAAACCCGGATATTACGAAAAGGAGCGCTTGTCATGATGGAAGATATTGGCCCTGATGGCTACGAAGAGAAGTTGGCAAAAGTGAAGTTGGCCCTGGTTGACTTCTGGGCAACCTGGTGTAGGCCTTGCAAGGCCATAGAGCCCCACCTGGCATCCATATCTGAGGAGTTCGCGAACAGGGGGGTAAAGGTCTTTCGCGTGAACGCGGACGAAAACCCGGAGTTCCTGGCGAGGCTCGGCGTTTTCTCGCTTCCCACCGTGCTTTTTTACAAAGAGGGCAACCTCGTTGACAAGGTGGTGGGAGCGAGATCAAAGGCCGATTTCGTTAATATAATTGAGGAGTTCCTGGATTGAAGGACACAGAGGCTAAGGCGCGTTGGGCCATTCAGCTTATAAAGCTGAAACCCACGCCTGAGCTCATTGAGCACATGAAGAGGGTCCTGGGTTTCCTGGAATCCTTTGATGAGCTGGACCTATCCGGCGTGGAGCCAATGGTCTCCCCGATTGAAGGCGAGACACCCCTGCGCGAGGACGAGCCAGGGAATCCCATATCAAGGTCCGAGGCCCTCCGGGACGCTCCTGACACCCAAGCTGGGTTCTTTAGGGCGCCGAGACCATAGGCTGTCAGTTCTCAGAGGCTCGCCCCCTGACCAAAACACAACCACCTGAATATGTAAAAAGCCAGCGGAGAAATGGTCATTCCAGCCACACAGAGGATCACTGCTACCCTGCCGGGCCACCCATTGACCCAGAGCCACCTGAGAACGAGCCCTGCAAGGGGCGCGTACCCGAGAAATCCCACCATGAAAAGTTTCACGAAATCGTTGGTCCCAAAAATGTGAGGGATCAAAAGCCCCGTGATGGCCAGGGACAGAAACATTGCTAGGCCGTTCCTTCCAACCTCGTTCCCTCTGATGGCGAGTATGAATCCGGGCACCGCGAGGACGATGGGCACTCCCAAGAAGATAACCGGCGCGCCCAGCAACAGGGGTATGTTACGCTGGAGTTCAAGGGTAACCGTCCAGAAGGGGCCTGTTTCAAACCCTGGCCCGGCCTTCTGAAAAAGCAGAAAGGGCAGGCCCAGCAGTAAGGCCGAGAGCGCTCCGCCCGCGAGCGATAGACCCCACTCCTTCATGTCCCACACCCTGGTGGCCAGGCGCTTCAGGATGGGGTAGAGAAACAGGACTCCCAGCAGGGAAACGCTCATAGCGACATTGGCAAGGGACAGTGGCCCCAGCAGGAGGCCTGATAACGCGGCCCTCGTTTTCCCGCCCCTGAGGACCAGCCACAGGGCCACCAGGAAAACTGGAAAACTGAGAGCCAGTGTGGGATGATATGTGTGGAAGAAGAAACCGGGGAATGGGGGTTGTCCCTTGGCGAATTCTCCCCAAAAGATCAGTATTGGAACCTCGTGCCACCCGGAACCCGAAATGAGCCTCCCGAGATTCAGGAGGACGAGAAAATTTCCGGCCCAGAAGAACACGAGGGTTCCAGGGAGGGCCGCTTCACGGGAGAAGAAGTCTCTAATAAGCCTGTAGAGGAGCCAGAAGCTCGCGGCCGCGGTAACCAGCTCCACGAGCTTGAAAATCAGCTTCACGCTACCGGCCATTGCAATGAAAATGGACACCGCGGCCAGAGCCTCTACCCCATAGTGGTAGAAGCCCCCTGTCACGCCCGGCCTCGTGCCTTCAGCCGCGTGAAGGGGATGGATTCCAGCGATGAGATCACAGACAGCGGGAATATGGTGGCTCTGATCCCAGGAAGCGCCGGGGAAAAGGGCCAGGAGAACCACGGATACCATGAACGCCCACAGAAAACCTTCGTCGGGAATCCTGAGCCTCCAGGTTATCCTGAGAAGCCCGAATAGTGAGAACACAGCGAGGATACACAAGGTGATGATCGTGGAAGCGAGAAAGGGGATGTTCAGGAGGAACCTCGTGGTGTGAAAGCACACCACGAAAAGCACGGAACCCACGGCCAGGGCCCCGGGCCAGAAGTCCAGCGACCTTTTTTCAAACAGAGGCCAAATCCCCCGAGGATCAGAAGGATGAGAACGATAAAGATCCCTATAAACCCTTTTATCAGCCTTTGCCCTTCAACTTCGCCTCAACCTCAGCGTATATCTGGTCAGCCTTTGCCGTGAAGGCCTTCTCCATCTCCTCAACCTCTGCCAGGACCTTTGTCCTAAACCACTCGTCCTTTATGGACGGAGCGTTTATGAGCACATTGAGCTTCGCTCCGAAGAAAGCGGCCCTCAATTGCAGGGCGGCCGCGGCCGCGTCCGAAACGGCCTGCTGGGTGCCGTATTTGTTTATGGCATCGGCGAGCTCAAGCCCAGAGAACAGGAGACGCATAGCCTCAAGGGGAACCTCGGTCGCGTGCTTCAAGGCCTCCTGTATCTTCTCCGCCCTTCCGGGTTCATCCTTCGGTATCTTGTAGCACGCCATCAGGTTAGCGAAGGCCTCCTCGTCCGCCTTCATGAGCCTGAGTGCCTCTGCCATGCCATCCATCGCCTTTGCCCTCACCTCGCGCATCAGCTCGTGGTGCTCCTCGTATTTCTTGCTCTTAGCGGTTATGCCGGAGACCATTGCCACCAGGGCAAAACCCTGGGCCGCAGAAAATCCGGCCGCCGCACCACCGCCGGGCGCTGGGGTTGCGGCCGCCAGGGAGGATATGTAGCCCTCAAGCGTCTCCCCTTCGCTCAGCTTCTTCTCTAGGATCAGGTCCTCGGAGAAGTTCTCAAGCTTCATGTAAAACTCGGCCGCGTCGTAGAGGGCTTTTGCTGGCGTAAGGCCAACTATCTCGGAACCAACTATGGGCACCGAAAAACGGTCTGCCCACATCTTCACATTCTCGTATGCCATGAACAGGGAGGTCTGATTATAGTCCGTCAAATTCATTGATACCTGGACTATTCCCCTGTCTTTGAGCTCAAACCCCAGGGCCTTGACGAAGGCCAAGCCGCCGGTCTTGTTCCTCAGGTGTTTCGCTATCTCCTTTGCTATCTCAATGTTAGACGTCCCGAGGTTGACATTGAAGGCTATTAATGGCTTGCGCGCGCCGACCATTACCGCGCCGGCAGTGGGGTGAAGGGCCTTTGGACCGAGATCGGGTTCCAGATCCGGATCCTCCGCTATCTTGTCCCTGACGTCCTCAAACTGCCTGTTCCTTATGTAGGCGAGATCAGTCCTTTCCGGCCTCTTCGCGGACTCCTCGTAGAAATAGACGGGGATACCCAGCTCCTCGGCTATTATCTTGCCGGCTTGCTCCGCCAGGGCACGCGCGTCCTCCATCGTGCTCGTGCCAAATGGAACAAATGGGATGACATCGCACGCGCCTATTCGTGGGTGCTCGCCCGCGTGCTTGTTCAGGTCAATGAGTTCAACAGCCTTTTTGACTCCCGCTATGCAGGCCTCAAGCACTGAGTCTAGGTCTCCGCCTATGGTTATCACACTGCGGTTGTGGCTAGGATCAGACTCCTTGTCCAGGAGCTTTACGCCAGGGGTCTTGGCCATGGCGTTGGCTATTTCATCAACTATGTCAAGCCTCCTGCCTTCCGAGAAGTTAGGAACTGCGGCTATAAACTTCATGATTCTCTCTCCCTAGGGGGCATATTATCATGGCCGTGCGCGTGAGGGTTCAAGAACTTGAGACCCCTGTATATCACTTTACCCGGCCTCTATAATTTCTTCCCCTAAGAAAGCACATAGAAATATGTGGTCGGAGAACCGGGTGAGCCTTTGGCTGAGACCTCTGTGGCCATGTTGCCCCTT
>JBMFOM010000015.1:0-25321 GCA_049969615.1 Caldifarciminota bacterium | reverse complement strand
GAATAGTCCGCGTATGTGAATAGGTCTCGCTGAGAACCCCCTCTGAACATGGTGCCAATTTCCCGGCCTTTATTCCTATTAAGTCCTTACTTATCAATGACTTACGAAAAATGAGGTGTCAAAGATGGGTCTTACTACAAGATCCGGATTGTAATGGCACCAAGCCGCGCTCTCATTTTATAATCAAGACCCAACGGAGAAAACCATGGCAAAGGAATACCTTAACTACATAGATGGAAAATGGGTTCCCTCGGAGACAGGACGCGTCTTTGAGAACAGGAACCCCTCGGACTGGGAAGAGGTTATCGGCACCTTCCCTAAATCAAGCGCGAAGGATGTTGCCAGGGCAATTGAGGCCGCGAAAAAGGCTTTTCCCAAGTGGTCAAAACTGCCCGCGCCAAAACGCGGGGAAATAATGCTCCGGGCAACCGAGCTCCTCGTGAAGCGCAAGGAGGATATATCCCTGCTTATGGCCAGGGAGATGGGAAAGGTCATAACCGAGGCGAGGGGAGACACCCAGGAAGCAATAGACACCGGTTATTACGCGTTTGGCGAGGGCAGGAGGCTTTTCTCCAGGAACGCGCCCTCGGAGCTTCCGGACAAGATGGCGTTGACCATCTTGAGGCCAATAGGCATAGCTGGCCTCATAACCCCGTGGAACTTCCCGATGGCCATACCTTCCTGGAAGATATTCCCCGCCCTTCTGTCTGGTAACTGTGTCATTTTCAAGCCAGCGACAGACACACCGGCGTGCGCGGCCGAATTCGTGAGGATATTTGAGGAGGCCGGATTGCCACCGGGTGTCCTGAACCTGGTTACCGGTGGGGGAGGGGAGGTTGGTGAGGCAATACTGACCCACCCGGATGTCGGCGTCATATCGTTCACTGGCTCGGTTGAGGTCGGCGCGAGGATAGCCGAGCTCGCCGGCAAACACCTGAAGAGGGTTTCCCTTGAGCTGGGCGGAAAGAACCCACAGATTGTTATGCCATCAGCGGATCTTGACCTTGCGGTTGATGGCGTGCTCTGGGGAGCTTTTGGAACACAGGGCCAGAGGTGCACCGCGACCAGCAGGCTCATAGTCCATCAGGATGTCTATGATGATATGATGGACAGGTTGATAAAGAGGGTGAAAACCCTGAGGATAGGCGACCCAACCAGGGACGAGACCCGGATGGGGCCTCTGGTCAACGAGAGTCAAATGAAGACCGTCCAATCCTATGTTGAAATAGGAAAGAGCGAGGGTGCCTCGCTTGCTTATGGTGGAGAGAGGCTCACCGATGGCCCATTGGCAAGGGGCTGGTTCCACGCACCGACCATATTTGAAGGCGTGAAGCCAGGGATGCGCATAGAGCAGGAGGAAATATTCGGGCCTGTCCTCTCTGTTATAAAGGTCAAGAGCCTGGATGAGGCGATCGCGGTGGCAAACGGTGTCAGATATGGCCTGTCTTCCTCCATATATACTAAAGACCTGCGGGAATCCATGCGCGCGATTGAGGAACTGGAGGCAGGTATAACCTACATAAACGCGCCCACCATTGGCGCGGAGTGCCACCTGCCCTTTGGGGGCGTTAAGCAAACGGGCAACGGCCACCGCGAGGGCGGCTGGACGGTATACGAGATCTTCAACGAGATAAAGACTGTCTACATAGACTATTCAGGGACCTTGCAGAGGGCGCAGATAGACACGGACGAGAGGGCAAAGATCAGCGGCTAGCGGTTACCCCCAGCGGTTGTCAGGGCCCTGATTTATCCGGGGAGCCTATATTATTCCATTTCTCAATAACCCTATTCTGGAACAGCCTCAATCTGGGATTATTGTTTGCCCATCAGTTCCCTATAGACCCAGTAGCTCTTCATCACATTCTTCGTGTAGTTCCTGGTCTCCGAGTAGGTTATGAACTCGCAGAAGAGGTCCTGTGGCCATCCGGGCATGAAGCCAAGCCAGCGCCTAACCGGGTTGGGGCCAGCGTTGTATGCGGCCACTGCCAGGTAATCCTGGCCAAAATCGTTCAACCGCTCCCGGAGGTGAACCGCGCCCAGGTATAGGTTATCATTAGCATCAAATATATCGTATGTTATTTTCAGGGAATCCGCCACTCGCCTGGCGGTGTAATTCATCAACTGTGCTAGGCCCTTCGCTCCGGCTGGCGAGACCGCATCCGGCTTAAAACGGCTTTCCTCCCTTACAACACCGAAAAGCAGTGCCGGCGCAATCCCAGCGGAGTCAGCGGCGCGCTTTATCTCGTCCCAGTATAAGAAGGGATACATGGCCGCCAGGAGTTTCTCCGGTAGGGTATCCCTCCTGGGTGCTTTTCTGTATATCTCCGTGAACAGTCTGCTTGCGCCTATGAAATCCCCTGCGTCTGTCAAGGCTTTTCCACCAAGCCACCATGTTCCAGGCTTGTCTTTCAGGGTAGAATAGACCTCGTCAAGGAGTCCGAGCCTAACCATTATTTCAACGGCCTTGGGGGCTTCTGTATCAGATGGTATGCCTGACCACGAACACGGGTCAATGTCGGTTGTAGGTATCCATGGCCTCGCCATTAACCCATGCCAGCTGAGGGGATCAACCGAGAGCAGGCGTGCCTTCCAGAGGCCGTCGCCCGTCGCGCGCCAGAGCCAGTAGTAGCAGGCGCCTTCGGTTCCCAAAGAAGGGTTGTTATCAAGTGCTTTCCTGAGAAATGTCTCTGCCTCATCCTGTTTACCCAATGCAAACGCCAATAGTCCGAGCCGAAGAAGCGCGTCAGGGTTCCTGGTTCCAGCGAATGCCTTTTTTATGTCCTGATAACGCTCCTGCCGCCATGCGTCCGGTTTGTTGGCCTCAAGGATTATGAACGAGGCCTCTGTTACAGCTTTTTCAACCATGCCTCCCACCATTGTTAGGGCAGATATGGCCTGGTCCGGCATCCCGATCTTGTTGTATGACACCCCGACAGAGAAGAATATGTCGTCAGAATAATCCCCACCGAGCTTCCTGACCCTATCGCGCTCATACAACGAGACAGCACCAGTGTAGTCCTTTGTCTTGTATAGACTCATGAAATACGCGTGATAAGCCATGCCGGATATAGGACGGGTTTTCTTGAAGATTGATATGACCTCCCTGTATTTGCCCCTATTGTATAGGACGATTGCCTTGTTATCCTGGGAAAATTTGCCCTCCTCAAGCGCTTTTTCCGCATAGACGGATGACGGAAACCCATCCACAAGTTCCGTGAGTGTTTTGCTCAGCTGTGAGATTTTGCCGGATGCCTTCTCGGCCCGTGCCCTCTGCCAGAGAAGAACTGGCCTCCCGCCAACAATTTTTGGATAACGGGCGGATAGTTCAAGCACCCTTGTCGGTTTTCCATTTGACAGGTAGTAATCAAACAACTTCTCCAGACCATAGCGCAATTGTGGAGTTTCCAGTGATGGTAGGATGGCCTCCGCGCTATCTGGCATATCCAGTTTGAGATAGGCCTTCAGCAGGGTGTATTGCACCCATGGTTTGGCTATTTCGTTTTGCCCTGCCAGAACTTTCAGGACAGCGACCGCGGCCCTCGGGTCTTTTTCCAGAAGGTTTCCAACATCGGCCTGGGCGAGGATAACCGGCGCAAAAATAACACCACCAAAGCAGAAATCCTTCAGTCTCCTGCTCAATATTGCCCTCAATTTCCGCGTTCCCTCAGATATTTTGCCACATCCTCCGCGGCGCGCCTACCAGACAGAAGCATTCCGCCGAATATTGGGCCCATGCGTGCGGACCCATAAACCGCGTTAGCGGCCATACCCATCACCCAGAGGCCCGGATAGACCTCGCGGGTGTTAGCCACAACCTCCTCTTCTGCCCTCTCGGCCCACATGGGCCTTTCGTCCATTATTCGCCCGGTTGGGGTGTTGAGTTTCGCCTTAAGTTTGTCCTGAACCATTCTCGTTACTTCGGCCTCGTGGCCGGTGGCGTCAATCACGACCCTGGCCGCTATTGTTAGGGGATCAACATGCATCTTCGCCCAATCCACAGGAGTCCATTGGATAACTATGCCCGCTATCCTCTTATCCCTTGCCATTATGTCCTCAACGGAGACGCAGTTGAAAATCCGGACGCCACGGGAAGTCGCTCCAGCCAGTAGCATGGCCATTGTGTGGACTGAGTCAGCAACATAAAGCCCATTATCGACATGGGAATACCGCACTCCGAACTCATCCATGATGGGGAGAGCCTCTTTCTGGACAACTATCTCATTGAACATCATCCCGCCCCCCCACATCCCGCCGCCAGGGGCCAGCTTGCGCTCAAAGACCGCCACCCTGAAACCCTCCAAGGCCAGGTAATATGAGGCAACCATACCGCTGGGGCCGGCACCGACTATCGCTACATCTAGCCTGAGGCTATCCATAAATTTATCCGAGTAGGCCCGGAATATGGCTCTAGTGACCTCAATTTCATCCCAGCCGGTAGTTGAACTCGCCTTCGGAATGTTTTTCCTCATGCGGGTATCCCCTTCTGTTTTATGAGCCAGTGAGCCATGCGCCTTATTTCCTCAGGAGTTCTGGCAGAAAGTATACTGTCTCTTATCATGTCCATGTCCTCCACCTTGAGATTTAGGATCATCTTCTTTGCCCTCAGGTAGTTCGGAGGAGATACGGACAGCTCCCTAACCCCCAGAGACATGAGGACAAGGGCCCCCACCGGATCGGAGGCGAGTTCCCCGCACACGGACACCGGAATGCCAGCGGATCGGCCGGCCTCTATTACCCTGTGAACTCCGCGGAGAACAGCTGGATCAATCTGCTGGTATAGGTGAGAGACTCTGAAATTCTGCCTGTCAACCGCGAGGGTATATTGGGTAAGGTCGTTCGTGCCTATCGACATGAATTCAACTTCCCTAGCGAACTCATCAGCCATCATGACTACCGATGGAACCTCCACCATTATGCCCAAAGCCGGGACATGCTCCGGGGACAACTCATCTACGACTTCCTGATAAAGCGCCTTCGCACTGGCTAATTCACTGAGGGACGAAACCATGGGAAACATGATCCGGAGGTTGCCCAGCTCGTTCGCCCTCACTGCGGCGCGTAGTTGCGCCTTGAACATATCCGGCCTGGCCATCAGGAATCTTATTCCCCTCATCCCTAGGAACGGGTTTGCCTCCTGTATTCCGACCACCTTGTCTCCTCCCAGGTCAAAGGTCCTGACGGTAAAAACATAGGGATGAACCGCTTCCGCCATGTTCCTGTAGATCCGGAACTGACTCTCCTCGTCCCTGCGACCAGTGAGGAACAGATATTCTGTTCTGAACAACCCGACCCCGCATTTCTTGACCTTCTCAACCAGGGCTATTTCCTCCGGAAGGTCAAGGTTCATCATTATCTCAACCCTGTGCCCGTTCAGGGTTTTGGTTTCAATGCCAACGAGCTTCTCCAACTCCTCTTGTTCCCTTTTCTCGTCCGCTATCTTCTCTTGGAAACTGGCAAGAGTCTCCTCGTCGGGATCAACGATGAGCATGCCTCCGGAGCCATCAACCGCGAGGGTCGTTCCCTCCTGTATGACCTTGGTTGCCTCAAAGACCTCTATGAGTGTCGGGATGTGGTAATCCCTGAGTATTATCACGCCGTGCGATGTCACGGCTCCGCGCTCCATTATCACTGCTTTAACGCCAGAGTTGACGGCCCTCAGGGCCTCTGGAACAGTTATATCCTCGCATACCAGAACTGCGTCGTCTGGTATTGGCCTCCTGCCAGTCAGGAGCCTGATTATTTCCCTGGCGAGGCCCCTCATCTCTCCTGCCCTTTCCTTCATGTATTCGGAGGATGAAGACTCAAGCTTTGAGGCCATGGCCTCCATTGCTTTGGATATGCTCTGATCCGGAGGCAGCCCAGATTCCAAACCCTTCTTTATGGAGTCGCGGAATCCGGAATCCTCCAAAATGGCAATCTGAGCCTCAGTCATCCTCTTCACCTCTATGGGCAGGAGCCGGGACGATTCCCTCATCTCGTTGGCGGCCTCATCCAAGACGGCCAGAATGCGGGAGAGGGCCCCTTCGCCGGAGAGACTCTCTTCGCCTAAGCCTTGTCCATCATCGCGCAGGAAGGCTCTCCCTATGGCGACCCCCCTGGCAACCGGGACGCCATAGAGCGTCTTATTCCTCTCCAAATCCATCCTCCACGAGTTTCACGAGCGCTTCGGCGGCATCGGCCTCATCCGGACCGGAAGCCCTTATTGTTATCACCGATCCCTTTGCCGCGACCAGCATCATCACGCCCATAACGCTCTTGGCGTTCACTTCAAGCCCATCCTTTTCCACAGTGATGTCAGATTGGAAACGCTGGGCTACCTGGGCAACCAGGGTTGCTGGTCTGGCATGAATGCCCAGGGTGTTGACTATGGTTACCTGTCTCTCTATCATCCTATAAATCTCGTTGAATACCTTGTTATCTCAACCCCCTTTTCCCTTTCCATAAAGTTGACCACCTGGTTCATCACTGACGAGAGAACCGCGCCATCATCCGAAACCGCTACCACCGCGAGGGAGCTCGTGGCCCAGCTGTCTTTGGAGTCTCCGACCTCGGCCACCGAGACCTTGAATTGCCTGGATACTTTGTCCTTCAGGCGATTCAAAACAACCCGTTTCTCCTTCAGGCTTGAAGAGCCCGGCAACAACAAATCAACCTCAAGAAGCGCGACTAGCATTTCTCTCTAGTGAGAAATTCTAAAGCTGGCCTTAAATCTTATTCCACAACTGGGACCAAGCAAGCGTTGCATGATTTCCTGGCAAAGACGCGGCTTTTGAATTCCGGGGGGTCTATGAACGCGAAACCCCTGAAAAATCCCGGCTTGCCCTTTGCCCCTTATCCGAAAGCCTTATCATAGCTGGAAGAGAACCCTCAGAAAATGCCCCCGTGAAGGGATTTTTCAAGAGGCCCCTCTTAGAAACCTGTTCTTTTGGACAAAGTGCTCCTGGCTTAAACGAATAGGTTATTACTACTTTATCAGGGGTATCTCAAATAATTGATCCTGCGATCACAATGGGATATAATTTTCAGGATGCAGTGGGCGAGAAGTTTCACCAAAATAGCACCCTACTATGATCGCTTGATGTCCCAGGTGGACTACGGTGTCTGGTGCGATTACATCACGGAGATGCTCGCTCAGGCAAGGAGAAGTGTTCTGGACGTTCTTGACCTGGCCTGCGGCACGGGGAACCTGACTCGGGAGCTCCTGGCCAGGGGATACAGGGTAATGGGTCTGGATGCCTCGGCCGAGATGCTTGAGGTAGCGAGAAAGAAATTGCCTGGGACTGAATTCATCCAGGGCGATTTTCTATCCTGGGGACTGGAGTGTGATTTTGACGCCGTAACCTGCATATACGATTCCTTGAACAACCTGCTCTCGGACGACGAAATGATCCGGGCATTTCGCGAGACCAGGGATCACCTTAGGCCTGGCGGCGTTTTTGTCTTTGATCTGAATACCGTCTATGGGCTGAAACACTACTGGGACAACAACGTGAAGGTCAACGAATCAGAAGGAGTCCTATCGGTTTGGCGGACCCGGTTCCTCAGACCGGACATATCCGAGCTAAAAATCTCGGTCTTCGTGGAAGAACAAGGGGCATGGAAGAGACTGGATGAACTGCATGTGGAACGCGGCTATACCCCCCGGAAGACCATGGATCTTTTGAAAACCTCTGGATTCAGGGAAGCGAGGGTTTTTCAGCACATGACAACCCTGCCGCCCACGAGAAAAACCGGCAGGATAACCTGCGTGGCGATAAAATGAAAATGAATTTTTACATCGCTGATCTGCACATACACTCCTCCTACAGCAGGGCGACCGCGAGGGGCATGACCCCCAAGATTCTGGCGGAAACCGCTAAACAAAAGGGTGTCTCATTGCTCGGGACCGGAGATATATTTCACCCGGCTTGGCGAGAGGAACTTGAACGTTCTCTTGAGGAAAAGGGGCAGGGCCTCTATCACCTTGATGGTGTGGATTTTATCCTGACGGGCGAGCTCTCCTTCATATACCAGAAGCGCGGGGCTATCCGAAAGATCCACATGATTTATGCCCTGCCGTCGTTTCGCGACGTCGACAGGCTCATAAGGGGAATGGGTCAATATAACCTGAGGTCAGATGGCAGGCCAATCCTGGGCGAGGACGCGGCCGAGTTCACGAAGTTCATACTTGGGACAGTTCCAGACGCCATGGTGATACCGGCACACATATGGACTCCCTGGTTTTCCGTGTTCGGTTCAAACTCTGGCTTCAACAGCCTGGAAGAGGCTTTTGGGCCCCTCGTGAGCTCCATCACAGCGCTTGAGACCGGGCTTTCGTCTGACCCGCCGATGAACTGGCGAGTTTCGGAGCTGGACAGGTTCTCCTTGGTCTCTAACTCCGACGCGCACTCCCCCGACAGGATAGGCAGGGAGGCGAATGTCTTTTCGGGACCTCTGGATTATTACCAGCTCAAGGAGGTCCTAGAAAAGAAAGACGGGAGCAGGTTTCTCTTTACCGTTGAGTTCTATCCAGAGGAGGGAAAATATCATTACGACGGCCACAGGGCGTGCAATGTCATATTCCATCCCAAACAGACCAGGGAACACGCCGGCAGATGCCCAGTATGTGGCAAACCCCTGACCATCGGTGTTCTCAACAGGGTTGAGCAGCTCGCTGACAGACCAGAGGGCGAACGGCCCCCGTCAGCGATTGACTACAGGAGCCTCATCCCCCTACGAGAGATAATAGGCGATGTGATGGGCACGGGACCCAGCTCAAAGGTGGTTGATAGGGTATACGCGAAGCTCGTCGCCAGTCTGGGTTCCGAAATGAATGTCCTCCTGAACGCGTCCGAGGAGGAGATAGACAGGTCATCCAACCCGGATATAGCTCGTGGGGTCATGGCCGCAAGGCAAGGGGATGTGGATATAGTCCCCGGCCACGATGGGGAATACGGCAAGATAAGCCTGCTGATAAAGAAAGGCGAGATTGGGTCGCTGTTCTAAATCCCGGAACGATCTGGCCTGCGATTACCCGCTTCCGGAGAATTGATTTCTGAGGGATTTCCGGACTTGCCCCACCATTCCAATAGGTATTATAATATAAAAGCTTTGGATAAGAGACTTTACCTTTATGGAGTGACTGGAGCTCTTGTGGGTGCTTTCCTCCTTTTCATAACGGTTTCCAACTTCCCGATCTATCTTACCGACTCGCCGGAGATGTGCGTTTCCTGCCACAGCATGGAGCCGGAATACGAATCCTGGGAGCGTAGCGTCCACAGGGGCCTGAAGTGCACGGATTGCCACCTACCCCATGAGAATCCCGCAAAATACTGGGCATTCAAGGCAAGAGATGGAGCGTGGGATGCCTATGTGTATTACACGAGGCAGGAACCTCCGGTCATCCAGATCAAAGAGAGGTCAAAAGAAGAGGTGGAGGCAAACTGCGAACACTGCCACGAGAA
Source organism: Caldifarciminota bacterium (assembly GCA_049969615.1). Taxonomy (GTDB): domain Bacteria; phylum Hydrothermota; class Hydrothermia; order JBDRYB01; family JBDRYB01; genus JBDRYB01. The sequence continues at coordinate 15,878 of JBMFOM010000015.1, read as the reverse complement.
CGCGGTTGGCCATCTTGAGGCAATGGGTACGGACAGGTGGTGCGGTGATTGCCACAGGGAAGCGGCCCACCCTGGCCCCAGGGGAACGGGTTCTGTTTTGGCCTTAAAAGGAGAAAATCATGAATAGGAACTGGCTCAAGTGGGTTATATTTTTTGTGTGCATGGTTGGAGTTTTCGTTCTGGGCATGGCAACGGTCCTGATCCTGGAACGCAAAGGCGAGACAAGGCTCGCGCCGGTCGTTAGCCTGAATATACCGGAGAATGAGACTGACCCAGCGGTCTGGGGAAAGGTCTTCCCCAGGGAATACAACAGGTTCCTGATGACCAAGGACACCACTGGCCCTACAAAATATGGGGGACCTCAAGCCTTCTCCTGGCTGGACAGGGATACCCTCCTACGATTCCTCTGGGCGGGTTATCCGTTCTCTGTTGAATACAACGAGGACAGGGGCCACGCGTGGACCCTGGTTGATGTGGACAGGACAGCGCGCAGAGACCCAGCGAGGGGAGGCAAGGCCCAACCCGGCGCCTGCCTTACATGCAAAAGCGCGGAGGTGCCCGGCTTGATTGCCGAGATGGGGATAGCAGGCTTTTACAAAGCGAAATTTGAGGAGGTTTTCGCGAGAGCAAAGCATCCTGTGGCCTGCGCTGATTGTCATGATCCGAAGACCATGGAACTCAGGATAACCAGGCCCGCGCTCATTGAGGGACTCATTGCGATGGGGAAGGACACGGCCGCCCTGACTGAGAACGATATGCGCTCACTGGTCTGCGCTCAGTGTCACTCCGAGTATTACTTTGAGGGGCCGGAAAAATACTTGGTCTTCCCGTGGAAATACGGCACAACGGTTGAGGCAATGGAGAGATTTTACGACGAGCTGGGATTTTCGGACTGGACGCACCCTACCAGCGGCGCGGGCATGATCAAGCTCCAGCACCCGGACTACGAGCTCTATCTCACCGGCATCCACGCGGCCAAGGGGGTCGCTTGCGCTGACTGCCACATGCCCTACATGGCCGAGGGAGGAATCAAATTCACTGATCACTATGTCCAAAGCCCCCTCAAGAATATCTCGCGAGCCTGCAAACCGTGCCACTCTGGCTCAGAGGAAGAGCTGAGGGCAAGGGTTGAGCTTATTCAGGATAATAACAAACAAATGCTTGAGAGGGCCGAGCTAGCCCTGGTCGCGGCTCACAAGGAGATAGGGGCCGCGAAAGCCGCCGGGGCCACGGATGACCAATTGAAAGAGGCAAGAGCCCTTGTCAGGGCCGCGCAGATGAGGTGGGACTATGTTTTCTCAGCTAACGGAATGGGGTTTCACTCCCCGCAGGAAGCGGCCCGGATACTTGCCTCAGCGATAGACCTGGCGAGGCAAGCGCAGACTACCGCATTGACGGCAGAAACCCGCGCCAAAGGAGGCAAATGATGGAGATAAAACCGGATACTAAGCTCTTTGATCTTCTGAGGGAATACCCGTTTCTCCTGGAATTCTTCGTTAATTACAACCCGGAGTATCAGAAGCTCAGGAACCCCGTCCTGAGGAACACCATGGGGCGATTCGCAACCCTTGAGAGGGTTGCTGAAATGGGGAAAATCCCCGTGGATAGGCTCGTGGCAGATATATCCGAGGCAATCAGTAATTCCCCTGACATGAGCCACGACAGAGTGAGGCGCAAGGAGGCCTTGAAGGAGCTCATCAGACAGTTGCACGAAGGGGCATCACCAGAAGAGCTCAAGCCACGATTCTCTGAGGTGGCTGGGGATGTAAGCCCTGCAGAGATAGGAACGATTGAGCAGGAGCTGGTCCAGGAAGGGCTTGATCCCCAGGAGATAACCAAGCTCTGCAACCTCCATGTCCAACTCTTTCAGGAGGCCATGGAGAAGAGAATGGCAGAGCAATTTCCACAAGGCCACCCTCTCAGGGCATTTCAGGAAGAGAACAAGCGCATAGCCGAGACAATATCCGGGTTAAGGAAAGCACTAGCCGAACGCGATCCGTCGCTCATCAGTAAATCCCTGGAAACCCTTGCCATCCTCGATCAGCACTATACCCGAAAGGAGAACGTCCTTTTCCCCTTGCTTGAAAAACACGGGATAACGGCACCGCCTCAAGTAATGTGGGCTGTCCACGATGAGATAAGGGCAATGCTCAGGGGGGCGAAGGAGCACCTTGAAAAAAACGACATGCCGGCCCTAGTTCAGGTGGCAGAGAAGCTCGCGACCGAGGCTGAGGGCATGATCAGCAAGGAAGAAAACATCCTCTTCCCCATGCTAATGGAGACCCTGAGCCCCCAGGAGTGGATTGAGGTTGGGAAGGCTCCGGTTGGGGAATACAGGACGAATGAGAGCCTGGTTTCTCTGAGTGTAGGCGAGATCAGCCACGAGCAGATAAACCTGATATTCGGCCACCTTCCGGTTGACATAACCTTCGTTGACGAGGAAGACCGTGTCGGGTTTTACTCGGAAAAGGAGAGGATATTCCCGCGCTCGCCGGAGGTTATAGGCAGGAAAGTCCAGAACTGCCATCCGCCCAAAAGCATACATGTTGTCCAGAAGATCCTTGATGAATTCAGGGCAGGAAAGAAAGATGTGGCCGAGTTCTGGATAAACATGAGAGGAAAGCTGATCCACATAAGGTATTTTGCGGTCAGGGACAAAGAGGGGAGATACAGAGGAACCCTTGAGGTGAGTCAGGATATTACGGAGATAAAGAAGCTTGAGGGCGAGAGAAGGCTACTTGACTGGGAATAGAATAATACAGCCTTTTGAGCCTTGAGCCAGGTGGTATCTTTGCCGCCCGGACTTTCGGAGGTTCATATGAGATCAAGTGAAGGAACCCTTGAACCCGCTAGGATCGTTGAACTGGCTGGTCTGGTTGATTACGCGGAGGGCGCGATAGTAAGCAGGACTCTGATCCAGCGTCCGGCTGGAACCGTTACCCTGTTCTCGTTTGACCGGGGCCAGGCGCTATCAGAGCATACCGCGCCATTTGACGCGCTGGTTTTCGTTCTTGACGGAGAGGGGGAGATAACCATAGACGGAAAACCCTTCAGGGTGAAGACCGGTGAAGCAATACTCATGCCGGCGAATCTGCCGCACTCGGTCTCGGCTGTGGATAAGTTCAAGATGCTCTTGGTGATGGTGAAGGGCTAGACATGGTTCTCTTTTTGTTATGATGAGGCTGACAAACCGGGATTTTTCAGGGGTTTCCGGTAAAAAATGAACCCAGCCGGGGATTTCCCAAATACACCAATACATGATCCTGCAGAGGAAGTGGGTTATACTTTATGCATGTCGGAGCGCGAGTTCAGGCGAACCGTTGCCGAGAAACAAAAGGGGCTCAGGCTTGATCTCTATATGTTCAGGTCTGGCATGGGTCTCTCGCGCTCACAGGTGGAGAACCTGATAAAATCTGGCAGGGTAACCGTCAACGGCAAAATTGTTATTAAGCCAGGCTACAAGGTCAAGGCAGGGGATGATATAGCCGCTGTCTATGAACTGCCTGAACCATTTGAGCTTCTGCCTGAGACCAGGGATGATCTGCCCATAATCTATGAGGATGATGACCTTGTTGTCTTGAATAAACCGCCTGGGGTTGTCGTCCATCCCGCGAGGGGCAACACGAGCGGAACCATAGTCAACGCATTGCTAGGAAGGCTTGAAGAACTGCCGGACACTGGAGACAGAACAAGGCCCGGAGTGGTTCATAGGTTAGACAAGGATACATCGGGTCTTTTGGTGGTGGCAAAGAGCCAGCGCGGGGTGAGGAGCCTTGCCAGACAGATAGCAACTAAGGAGGCCAGGAGGATATATCTGGCAGTGGTCTGGGGCAGGCCGCCGGCCAGGGAAGGTGAAATCAACGCGCCGGTTGGCAGGCACACCATAGACCGCAAAAGGATGGCGGTAACGCCATTTCACTCAAAACCGGCCACAACTATGTTCAGGATAATGGAGGAATTTGGGAGAGTAGCATCATTCATGGAGATTGAGCTTTTGACCGGCAGGACTCACCAGATAAGGGTTCACATGGAGCACTATGGCCATCCGGTTGTGGGGGATCCGGTCTACTCTGGCAGGGAAATAAGAAAGATATTCAGGGTTGTGCCGCCGGGAGAAAGGGAAAGGGTGGCGGCCTGTCTGGAAATCATGGAAAGGCAGGCCTTGCATGCGGCCAAATTGATAATCACCCACCCAGCAAAAAACTACAGAATGGAATTTGAGGCGCCGCTGCCGGAGGACATGGAGAAGCTTTTAGAATATCTCAGGCTATTTGGTCGGAGCGACACCTGAAAGCCTGGCTCTCTATACCCTCACATTCTTACCCGCTTTGAAATCCTCGTATTTGGACAAGACGAAATCCCTGAATTCATGGCGAAACCGCTGAGACGAGAAACGTTCCGCGTTGCTCCTTATAAATGCCGGGTCAAACCTGTCCTCGTTCTTTATGAACCGCTGGACAGCACCTATCAGACTGGCAACATTCTGTTCCTCAAAGAGAACTCCGGTCTTGCCTTCAATCACGCTCTCGCTTACCCCACTTTTGCCAAAGGCAATTACCGGGATTCCGGATGCCTGTGCCTCAACAGGTACGATCCCGAAATCCTCCTCTGCTGTATAGACAAACGCCCTTGCCCTGGATACGTACTCCGCTAACTCCTGATCTGAAAGCCTGCCTAGGAGTTCAATATTAGAATCGGCCAAAGATTTTATCGCGCGCATGTCCGGTCCATCGCCTATGACCACCAGTGGCAGTTTCATCTTGTTGAATGCCCGAACAATAAGGTCAACCCTCTTGTATGGGACGAGGTGTGAGACGGTGATGAAGTAATCGTCTCGCCTGTGCGAGGGCATGAACCTCTCTGTGTCCACTGGAGGATATATCACAGTAGCCTCACGGCCATAGTGCTTCCTGATACGCCGCGCGATATACTTACTGTTGGCGATGAAGAGGTCAACCCTCTTGGAGGCTAGGTAATCCCACATCCGAACATAGTGAAATATCAGCCTAACGATGTTTCCCTTTATGCCCTTGGTCAGTCCCATCTGGCGAAGGTATAGATGATACAGGTCCCACACATAACGCATCGGGGTATGACAATAGGATATGTGAAGCTGGTCGCTCCTAGTTATAACCCCTTTTGCGACGGAGTGGCTGGAGGATATGACCATGTCGTATTCCGACAGATCAAATTGCTCAGCCGCGAACGGCAGGAAGAGGATGTACTGGCGGTAAAGCTTTTTTGAGAGGGGCAGTTTGACCAGAACTGACTCCTCCACTTCCATTGTTCCAATGGGAGAACAGGAGAACTCTGATCTTGAGAAAAGCAAGGTGTAAAGCTTCTCGATACCCAGTTCCGGTATCTGGACTATTTGTTCTACGACCTTCTCCGCGCCCCTGAAGTCTATCAGCCAGTCGTGAACCATGGCCGTTTTCATAGGCATCCCCCTGCAACATCAACGAGGATCTCGTGTATGCGCTCCGCTGTCCTTTCCCAGGAGAAGAACTTCACTCGCTCCTTACCCTTTCTGATCATTTCTTCACGCAATTGACGATCACTCAAAACATTCTCTACGGCCCTAGCCATATCCACAGGCGACCGGGGGTCAAAGTATACCCCAGCATCACCCACTGTCTCAACCAGCGCGGGTATCCGGGATACCACAACCGGAATCCCGCATGACATTGCCTCAAGCGGCGGAAAGCCAAAGCCCTCATAGAGAGATGGGAGAACGAGGAGCTCTGCGCCCCTGTAAAGGGTCCCCAGCTGGGATGAAGGAACATAACCCACAATGATAGCTCTTTCGGCAAGACCGCGAGCGCGGATCAGTGCGGCTAGTTCGGCCGAAAGCTCACGATTTTTGCCCGTTGTGGGGCCAACGATGAGCAAATAAATTTCATCTGATCTCAGGAGACCAAAAGCATCCAGCAGTGTCCTGATGTTCTTGTATGGTAGGAAATTGCCTACATAGAGGATGTATTTGCTGGGAAGAGGAAAGCACGGCTCCTCAAAACCCAGCTCCACCCCCCTGCCAGATTGAACTGCTATAACCTTTTCCGGTGGTATGCTATACTCCCTGATCAAGTCATCACGGGTTGAGGCGGAAACGGTAATAATCCTCTCAGCGTGTCTGCGCAAAAGCCCTGGCAAAACCCTCCTGTAATAGAAGCCCTGTCCTGGAAGAAGATCCGGATAAAAATACGCGATGAGGTCGTGAATGATGACAACCTGTGGAACAGACGGACGGAGGATCGCCTCGTGATTGGGCGAGAGAATAACCTGCGCGCCGGCCCTCTTTATGAGGTTTCTCATGAGTGTATTCACATACAGATACCTGGGTTTACCTTTGAACCTGGTCTGTCCGGACCTCACCCAAGCAGGCGTTTTCAACACCTCCACGCCTTCAAACATCTCAGGGACGGATGTAGCAACAACCAAATCAGCCATATTCCTCATATGACGGACCAGCTGCAAGACATAGTGGCCGAGGCCATAGGGCTGGGCGTCAACTATAGTTGCATTGACTAATACCCTCAAGTGCTCCTCCAGTGGCCTCAAGGAAAACCTCGTGAAACCTTTCCGCGGTCTCCCTCCAGGAGAAATCGCCGGATCTACGGGACCCTCTCTGGGCTAGCTCCTTCCTGAGCGAATCATTCTCAAGGATGGACCGTATTGCCCTCGCAATATCCTCTGGATCAGCAGGATCAAAGAAGAGTCCGGCATCTCCGACCGTCTCAACCAGCGCGGGTATACGAGAGACCGCCACGGGCGTGCCACAGCGCATCGCCTCCAGCGGGGGGAACCCAAAACCTTCGTAGAACGAGGGGAGAACGAGAACATCCGCTCTCCTGTATAGGGTCCCGAGCTGAGATGATGGAACATATTCCAGGAATCTTATCCTCTTGTCAATACCGCAGTGTTTTGCCCTGTCAACTATCTCCGGGATAAACCGGTCGTTGTCCGGTGAACCCGCTCCCGCGATGACAAGATGGTGCGGAAAGGAATCCATGAGGAGCGAGAGGGCGCGGACGAGGCCCACAATGTTCTTGTAGGGTGCGACCCTTCCGACATAAAGCACGAATTTATCGGGAACTTCCTGATCCAGATCCTCAAAACCCAGTTCAAGTCCTGGGCCGGATAATATGGCAACTATTTTGTCGCTCTTGAGGCCGTAATGTCTGATGAGATCGCCCCTCGTTGAGGACGAAACCGTTATTATTCTCCTGGCCGATGTCCTCAAGGCATGGGGCAGAACAAACCTGTAATACTTTCCCAGAAACCTGTGATCTGCCGGAAAGAGGTAGGGGATTATGTCGTGTATCACAACAACCTGCGGAACCATCGGACAGAACAAAACCTCGTGGGTTGGTGTCAACAAAAGCTCAGGGCGAATCTTCGCCAGGAGGGCTCTGAGGCTGGTCTGTATCCAGATATAACGGAGCCTGTTGCCCTTGCTTCCATGTTCCGGCCCCAAAGGCCCCTTAACATGAATGGTCTCGTAATCATCCAAAAACAAATCCGGATGGGTCGCGAGCACAGTTATATCAAGCGGAAACTGCCTAAGCTCTTTTAGCAAAGATAAAATATAGTGGCCGAGACCACTGCTTCTGGAGCCAGCAAGGGTAGCGTTCACCAGGACCCTCAAAGCCCTATAACCTCCTTGACCGTTTCGTATCTCTTTTCCCAGGTGTTGGCTCGAGCAAATTCAACCAGAGCAAGCCTCTCATCGCGGCCAAGCTCAAGGCTCCGTCTAATTGCTCTGGCGAAGTCATCGGCCGAATCAGCTAGATACCATGGCGCGTCTATAAGCGAGAGCTCACGGTGGGCTGTTGAAACCGCGGGAAGCCCCATCGCCAGGTATTCGTAAAGCTTTATTAGGTTGACATATTCAGTGAATGTCGTCCTGGCGAATATGGACAATCCCACATCAGAGTTCCTGAGATAAGACGGAACGGCCTCGTGTGGCCTCTTTCCCAGGAAATGGATATTGTCGGGTTTGGCATCCGGCAGGATGATCCGGACCGGACCGATCATGACAAAGCTGACATCCGGAAGGAGCCGGGCCAATTGCCAAAGCTTTGGGTAATCAACCCAGAACTCATATACCCCAACCATGGTCACTCTTGGCCTCGGAATTACAGCGAGATCAGGAGGCTCAGGCAGTTGCGGTGGTACACGAAACCAATCCTCAGAGACACCGTTGGGGAGGTAATGAACCTTCTGGGGACTACCCGAAAGCTCAGAAATATAATCATCCATAAGGGATTTACTCATACAAAAGACAACTGAGCTCCTTCTGAGGCTCTCTATAAAGAGATCCTTTATGTTTTGCTCTACCGGCGAGGCCAGGGTCATGTCGTGGACGCGCTGGACTAAGAGGGAGGGTTTCAATTTTTTGGCCAGATAGAGGTATCTGACATTCTCAAGCCAGAACAGATCTGGCCTCGCAAATCCCAGTTTCCTCGCGGTTCTCTTGACCGAAGGCCAGGTTATCCTCGCGGCGAAAACGGAGGACCAGGATGTGTTAAAGGGCCAGAGCTTTCGCAGAGTAGGGATGAGGGATTCGGGGATATACTGCAGAGGGCCCTCCGGAAGACGCACGGCGCCCCTCTTTTTGATTTCATACCATTCCTTGCGACCCTCCCGGACATGCTTGCGCCTGTCAAGATGGTGGAAGATGAAATCCGCGTCAGCCAGATAAAGCACATCGTGCCCATCAGCAGACATCAAGGAGGAGTAGTAATGCGCTCCTACCCTCACCGCTGGGGTGAATGGGTTATAGCTGGCATAGATGACTTTTTTCACCTATCTAGCGTATTCAATCGCCCTAGTCTCCCTTATAACAACCACCTTTATCTGGCCCGGATACTCCATGCTAGCCTCAACCTCTTCCGCGATGGATTTCGCGAGATCCATGGCCTCTGCGTCCGAGACATTCTCGGCCTCAACTATCACACGGAGCTCTCTCCCGGCCTGCATCGCGTAGGATGCCTCAACGCCCGGATGTGCCGCGGCTATCTCCTCAAGTTTCTCTATGCGTTTTATGTAGGCCTCAAGCGTCTCCCTCCTCGCACCGGGCCTGGCTCCGGATATGGCATCAGCCGCGGCGACCAAAACAGCTATTGGGGTCAGGGGGCTCTCGTCCTCGTGATGTGCGGCTATGGCGTTCACTATGAGATCTTCCTCACCCAGACGCTTGGCCATCTGAGCGCCAATGGTCGCGTGCGGGCCCTCCATCTCAGAGGTCTTGCCTATATCATGCAGAAGCCCGGCCCTCCTTGCCCTGTCAGCATCCAGACCGAGCTCAGAGGCCATGAGTCCGGAGAGTCTCGCCACTTCAAGCGAGTGCTGGAGTAAGTTTTGCCCGTAAGATGAGCGGAACTTCATTCGCCCGACAATGACAATGAGCTCCGGATTCATGTCCGAGAGGGCCAGCTCAAGGAGGGTGTTCTGCCCAACCTCTCGGACATAGTTCTCAAAGTCCCTTTTCGCCTTCTCCACAACTTCCTCAATGCGGGCCGGATGGATACGGCCGTCCTTTATGAGGGATTCCATGGTTATGCGAGCTATCTCGCGCCTCACTGGATCAAAAGAGGAAAGGGTCGCGGCCTCCGGGGTATCATCAATTATCACTTCAACCCCTGTCGCGGCCTCAAAGGCCCTGATGTTCCTGCCCTCCCTGCCTATTATCCTGCCCTTTATGTCGTCGGAAGGCAGTGGAACAACGGTAATAGTTGTCTCCGCGGCGTGGGACGCGGCACAACGCTGTATTGCCGAGGCTATTATCTCCTTAGCCTCTCGCTCAGCCTTGAGTCTAGCCTCCTCCTTTATCCGGTAAGCCATCTGCGCGGCCTCGTATCTGACATGACTCTCTATGCTTTTCATGAGCTCCTCGCGCGCCTCATCCCTGGTCATCCTGGCAACATGCTCAAGCCTGCTTATCACCCCCCTGTTCTTCTCCTCTATCCTTTGTTCTCGCGCGGAAAGGGCCTTTTCTTTCTGCTTAAGGTTCTTCTGGAAATCCCTGAGAGAACGTTCACGACTGTTGAGGGAATCCCTGAGCTTTTCTATCTCCAGTCGGGCATCGTTTATCTGCCTGCGTTCGGCCTCCAGTTCCTTGCGCTCAGCCCTAGTCTGACGCTCAAACTCCCTGCGCTCTCTTTCCCAACGCTCGGCGGCATCCTTTTCCGCCCTTTCCAGTATCCTGCGAGCCTCCTCTTTTGCCTCAACGAGGGCTTTCTCTGCTTGTATTCTAGCCTCATTAGAACGGCGCCTCTCTGCCAAAGAAGCCCACAAAAAAGCGATGAAAGCCCCAACTATGAGGCCCACTATTCCAACTATGGTGTATAGAAGATAATTCATGTTCAACCTCCTTTGAGTTTCTTCTCCTCGCCGGCATCCGATGGTTCAAAAAACCTGGTGCCCAAGAGTTCCGGAGGGAGATAAGCCTGCGGGCTTTTGTCAGCATATGGATACTTGTAGCCCTTTCCGCGACCGAGCTTCTCCGCGAGGGAATAATGACTATCCTGAAGGTGCGATGGCACAGGATAAACCTTGCCATCGGATATGGCGGACCTGACAGCCCATATGGTCCTGACCACCGTGTTTGATTTCGGCCTTGTGGCAAGAAAGAGGACTGCCTCCATGAGGATTATGTCCCCCTCCGGCCTACCGACGCGTTCAAAAGCGGATGTGGCCGCTTCAGCAACCAGTATGGCCCTCGGATCAGCAAGACCGATATCCTCTGCGGCGTGAACCTGCAATCTTCTTGCTATGTAAAGCGGATCTTCGCCAGCATCCAGAAGCCTGATGAACCAATATGCGGCCGCGTCAGGATCAGAACCCCTTATGCTCTTTATGAGCGCGCTGATCATGTCATATCGTTCATCGCCGGTTCTATCAAACCTGAGATGAGCACCGGAGAGGACCTCGCACACATCCCCCTCCTCTATCCTGCCAGCAACAGCTGAGGCCTCCAGATAATTCAGTGCCCTCCTGAGATCGCCCTCAGATGCGCCGGCTATTCGCTCAAGGATGGCATCGGAAACCTCCAGGCCTTCCTTCTCCACGGCCCTTTTTAGACCAACGAAAACATCTTGGTGTTTCAGTTCTCGGAACTCAAACAGCAGGACCCTGGAGAGAATGGCCTTGGACAAAGCAAAGCCGGGGTTGTGAACGGTTGAACCTATGAAGACCAAGCCGCCCCGCTCAAGCCTTGAGAGAAGGACCTCCTGGCTCCTCCGGTCAAAGCGGTGTATCTCATCAACAAAAACCAGGGCACGGTTTCCCGTTGACTGGAAAAACTTCTCAGCGGCCTCCAGCGCGGCAACCAAGTCCCTTGGCTTGAGCTCCGACGCGTTAACATGAAATACCCTGGAACCGAACCTCTTCGCGATTATCCTTGCCACGGATGTCTTTCCGGTTCCGGGGGGGCCAAAGAATATCGCGGCCCGAAGGGTCCCGGTCTCAATCAACCTGCGGAGGGGTTTCCCCTTTCCGATTATGTGATCCTGACCAACCACCTCGTCCAGGTCAGAGGGCGCTACCCTCAGGGCCAGCGGCGCGTCACTGTACTTTTCAAAGATCTCCATGCTGGTCTTCCATGGCCTTCCAGGCCTTTACTATGTTTTCTATGCGTCTGAGTTCGGCCCTGGCCTTCATGAGCTCAGCGGCCAACCTGAAACACGCCACCACAGGAACCGCATCAGGCTGGGATGGCCTTTTGGGATCGACCTCTATCTCCTTTATAACCTCTTCTATCAGCACAATTGTCTCCTCGGCTGAGACCACATCAGCGTCATCAACGAGGAGCGTGTGGGCCTTGCCCCTCACATTAATGCTCAGTCTCTTCACCTCTGTCCTCCTTTTCAAGCCACTCAAGGAGTTGAGCGAGCCTTCGCTCTATCTCGGCAAGGCCCTGCTCAAGCTCCGCTATCCGGCGTTGGAGCCGGCGGATCTCCTCTCTCCTGGCGTGATATTTCTCAACGATCTCCTGTACCTGACTCGCCAAATCAGGCATGCCATCGGGTATCATTTTAGCTCCCTCATCCTCACCTGATAACCCATCTCAGTGAGTTTGCTCACGAGGGAAGAGAACCATGCGTCAACCTCCTCATCTGTAAGGGTTCTATCCTGGTGGAAGTATAACAGAGAGAAAGCGTATGAGACTTTGCCCAGAGGGATGTTCTCTCCCTTATAGACATCAATCGGCCTAACCGAAACAACCACATCGCAGGCGGCCGCGGCCCTGACAGAGGCAAGGACCTCCTGGAAGGGAACAGATTCGTCGGCCAGAAATGCTATGTCCCTCTTTGCGGGCGGAAAACGCGGTATTGGGCGATATGTGCTCTCTATGGGTTCTGGCACCAGTAGTTCCGCGACCCAGACATCTGATTTGATCTCATACACAGAGGATATGCTATGAGTGAGGAGACCAGCAATACCGAGGATGCTATTACCTGAGATCATCTCCCAGGCTGTGCCGGGGACCAGGAATGGCTTGTCGGTTCTGGACATTGAATAATCCCTCCCCAGAAATCGGAACACAAGGTCAAGAACGCCCTTGAGTTGGGCCGGGCCGATTGATCCCTCAGGCGAACCGGGAAGCCTGGGCAGTTCACCACCCATGGCTAGCCCGAGAAGCCAGGTTTCCTTTGGGAGCTCTTTCTCCCCCCGCCATGCGAAGACTGGCCCCATCTCAAATAGCATCAGGCCACCCCTGGCCCTGTTAAGGTTGATGGCAAGGGAGCAAACCAGGCCAGGCAGGAGCGATGGCCTCGCGACCGAAAAATCCTCACCCATTGGATTGGACAACCTGACCCAGGTAGCCTGATCAAAGCCCCAGGCAGAGAGCTCGCGCGGGCCGTGCAGGCCGAGGGTCCTGGCCTCATAAAGCCCTGCGCCAGCAAGGGCATAGGCCAAGCTATCAAGGTAGGTTTTGCGTGCCAGGCCTCGGGTCCTGCTCATGGTGGGAGTGTTCTCAGGAACCCTGTTGTAACCGTAAAAACGCATGACCTCCTCGGCTATATCCTCGCGGATACTAATGTCGTGACGCCTAGGAGGAACCGAAAAGGCGAGCTTATCGCCATCCAGCTCCGGCGAAAGATCAAGTAGGCTAGTTATCCTCATAATCTCGTCGTGAGGCACATCTGCGCCTGAGAAAGCATTAAGCCAGGCGAGGGAAACGGCTATTCTCTTTTTGGAAAAGTCTCCCGCGCGGGTATCGTTTTCCGGGCCAATCCTTCCCCCGCCGGTCTCTTGGATCAACCGTGCGACCCATCTGGAGGCCGGGGGAACCATGAGCGGATCTGCTCCGCGCTCAAACCTGCGGGAGGACTCGGTTATCATTCCAGTCTTCCGGGACGCGTAGGCTATGCGCTCTGGATTGAAATAAGCGGATTCTATGAGGACATCAGTTGTGTCATCAGAAATCCCTGATCCCTCTCCACCCATTACGCCGGCAAGAGCAAGTGGCCTTCTTTCATCAGCAATAAGAAGCATCTCAGGATTAAATTTTCTGGTAGTCTCATCCAACATGGCCATTTCCTCGGCATTCCCGGCCCTCCTTACGACTATGCGTCCGGAGAGCTGGCGCAGATCAAATGTGTGCGTAGGATGGCCAAGCCAGAAAAGCACATAGTTTGATGAGTCAACTATATTGTTTATGGGCCTCTGGCCCAGTAGCGCTAGCCTGTATCTAAGCCAGGCCGGGGATTTGAGGACGCGTGTCCCGGAAACAACCCTGGCCACATATCTCGGACAGGAATCTGGATCAACGAGCTCAACCGGATACAGGCCAACCGAGGCATCCTCATCAAGCCGGGGTTCCGGAAGAACGGGGCGCTCACCCGCCAGTGGTGCGAGCTCGCATGCTATACCCCAGGCGCCCATAAGGTCTCCCCGGTTTGGGAATATGTGGAGATCAAAGAGCCAATCATTCAGACAGAGGAACGGGAGGGGATCGTCGCCGGGCTTGAGGATGCCATCAGGCAATCTGAGGATCGTGGGCGAGGATTCAGCTAACCCTACTTCCTGCTCGGAAATTGCCATTGCCTCTGAGGGGTGTTTTTTTATTACCCTCTTCTCAATTACCATTCCGGATGGGAGAACCGCTCCTGGCAAGGCAATGATAACGGTCTCGCCCAGCTCAACCGGGCTGGTGGTTATGGCGTTTATGATACCGTCTCCAACGAAAACCTCCATCAGGTTGAGCCTACTGTCACGGTCAAGCTTCCTGACAACGCCAGCTACAAGTTTTCCCACAAGGCCCCTTGAAAGGTCGCGGGATTCCTCCACTTCAAGGCCTATTCTGGGAAATATCTCCGCCAGCTCCTCTGGCCCCGGAACCGAGGGGAGGAACTCTCTGAGCATCCTATGAAGGATTTTCATGGGATTCTCCTGATCTGGAAGGCGATCATCTTATCTGCTCCAGAAAAGCCTTGTCGTTCTCAAAAAAGAGCCTTATATCATCTATCCCATATTTCACCATAGCTATGCGGTCAACCCCGAAGCCAAAAGCGTAGCCGGTATATGTGTCCGGATCAACGCCGCCGTTTCGGAGCACCTGGGGGTGAACCATGCCTGATCCGAGGATCTCCAGCCACCGGCCCCGCCACTTGACCACCATATCAGCAGAGGGTTCGGTAAAGGGATAATAGGAGGGAATGAAATCAACCTGTGTGTCCGGACCAAAAACCGCCTTGGCAAAAACCGCGAGGTCACTCTTGAGGCCGGCGAAACTTATTCCCTCATCAACGGCCAGGCCCTCCATCTGGTGAAAACAGGGCGAATGCGAGGCATCAAACGGGTCTCTCCGGTATACCTTGCCAGGAGCAATTATTCTTATGGGTGGCCTCCCTATTCTCTGCATTGCTCTTATCTGAACGGGAGAGGTATGGGTTCTCATAACCATGTTCTCCGTCACATACATGGTGTCCTGGAGGTCTCTGGCCGGGTGAAGCTTCGGGATGTTAAGGGCTTCAAAATTATACCAGTCCCATTCTATTTCTGGACCGGTTTCAACCGAAAAACCCATGCCGACGAATATATCAATGAGATCATCGTAGACGCGCCTTATGGGATGGATGTTACCAAAGGGAAATTCCTTGCCAGGGAGGGTGAGATCAACCTGCCTAGAACGTTCCCTGAGGGCCGCAGCCATTTCGGTTATCTCGCGTTCAATGGTCTGCTTTGTCTCGTTTATGGCTCGCCCGAGCTCTTTCCTTTCCTCTGGCGATAAATTCCTCAGGGATTCAAGTAGTGCTTTTACTATGCCTTTTTTGCCCAGATATTTTATCCGAATACCCTCAAGAGAACGGGCATCAGAAACACTTCCCATCTCCTCCCGGAAGGAGCGGAGGATGTCCTCCGGGTTCATCGCTAGCCGATAGCCTTTTTAGCCAGTTCAGCGAGCTCGCCAATGGTCTCTGGGTCCCGGACCGCCATGTCAGCCAACACTTTCCTGTTCAGGCTGATCCCTGCCTCGGAAAGCCCGTGCATAAATCGGGAATAATTGAGACCAAAGGGCCTAATGGCCGCGTTTATTCTCGCTATCCAGAGACGACGAAAGTCCCCCTTCTTGTCCTTCCTGTGGGTGTAGGCGAAAGCGCCCGAACGCATCCAGGCTTCGTGGGCTCTGCGCCAACGCCTGGACTTCTCGCCATAATAGCCCCGTGTCTGGTGTAGGACCTTACGGTGCCTCCGCCTCCGGGTATAACCAGTTTTCACGCGCATAATAAACCTCCTTTCGCGGGGAGAAATTATAACCTACTTCATGGGCAGGATCAAGTATTTGTGTATTTGGTGATCCTTTCCCCGGATGTGCTCATTTTTGATTCTCAGCATACCCCCCTGGTTTGAGAAAGCCCGGATGGGTCAGC